>JAUNGH010000022.1 GCA_030524605.1 Oscillospiraceae bacterium
TACAGTCAACAGCATTATGGCAAGTAACGGTACGCTGACGGGGCCAGACGAAAACGGTGTGTATTCACTGACTGGTCTGACTACCCACAGCACTCTGACCATTGATGCCAGTGACCCTGTTGATTATACGCTGACTTATGTGATGAGCGGGGATGACTATGCCCTTTACACAGCCAACGGCGGTGCGGTTCAGAGTGCGGATACCGTACAGATCGGTGACGAGACGTATTATGTCTTGGCCAGTTACAGCGGTGCGGCGGGCAGCACGGCACCCATTCCTGATGCACCTACAATTTCCGGCCGGCAACTGATTTGGAAATATGCAGATGGATCAGTGCCTAACGGTACCATTGATGTCAACAAGTTTACCGATGGGGGAAACACGGTATATGCGTATGCGTATGGTCTCTACCAGAGCAATACGGCGGAAAACACGAACACAGGCGTACAGTATAAAACTCTCACTGAGGCGTTGGTTGACGCGAAAAGCGGGCAGACGGTTCGACTTCTGGCGGACACCGGCAGATATTATCCAGAGAGCGGCACAGACTGGACGTGGCCTGCTTCCAAGACGCTGACCATCGACCTCAACGGTCACACGGCCAATGGTTCTATTACGAACAACGGCACTATGACTATTACGGACAACAGCGTCTCCGGCGGCGGTAAGATCATAAATGGTAATTCGCAGACCAGCAGCACAATCGCAAATTATACTTATGTGGTGCGCAACAATGCTGGGGCTACCCTGACACTGAGCAATGTGGCGCTGGAACAGACAGAGACTGTAAATACTTACAATGCGGCTCTGATGAATTATCAGGGAACGATTACAAGCATTGAGAACAGCCATCTGTCAAGCGCGCGTAACTATGCGATTTTCAACTACGGCGGCCAGATTGGCACTATCGATGGCGTCACTATCACAGGGCGCTATGGCATCAACAACCGGAATTTGCGAGGTAATGGCAATACCGCTGCCGGTGGTGCGACCATTGCGTCTTATGGAACAATTGGTGTCATCACCAATGTGACCATCGACGTCAACCGGTACGGCATCTACAATGGCGGAACCATCGACGAGATCAGCGGTACGTCCTCTATCACGGCCACGCCCGATTCGGCTCAGGACGGTGACACCTCCTCGGCCATTGACGGCAATGTGCAGGGCTATGCCATTTACAACAGCAATACCTGGTACTATGATACGCCGATACAAAAACGGTCGGACGACACCAGCAGCGGCGTGCTGGTGCGGACGGATGTGTACGATACGGTGAACAAGCCCACCATCGGTAAAATCACCGGGGCTGTGACAGTTACGGCCATCAACACCAGCACCAGTGTGGATTACGGCGTGGCCCTGTACAACGCGGGCAAGATCAACGAGATCTCCGGTAACGCCAAGTTCCAGACCAGTGTCCACCCCTCCAATACGGGGCGCGCCTATTCCCGCTACGCCATCCAGAACACTGGCGGCGGCATCATTGAGTCCATTTCGGGGAATGTGACACTGTCCGCAGGCGCCTATGCGCTCTATAACGGAAGCTACATCACTGAGAAGAGCGTCACTACCTATACCACCACCTCCGCGACGACCGCGAAGCATACCGAGGCCACCTATATACCCAGCCGGATCGGCAATATCACCGGCGATACCAGCGGCGAGGGCATTGCCATTGAGGCCACTTTGAACACATATGGCATCATCAACTATAGCGCCATCGGGGACATCACGGGCAAGGTGACCATCACGGCGAACAAGTCCAACTACTGCGTTAGAAACATGGGGGACGGCGCTTCTACCGATTATGTATTTGATTGGTCGGATGACGGCACGGGGGCGGTTAGAACCTATGATTACACCCGCAGTATATCCACCATCGGCACTATCGGCGGCGGAGACAGTGAGATCTTAATCTCCAGCTTGAATGGCTATACGTTGGAGAATAACGGTAACATCACGGCAATCCGGGACGGTGTGACCATCCAGGCGTTGACTGGCAGTACCAGCACATATAATAATTATGCCGCACTGCTGAACAACGAGAGCGGACAGGTAGCGTATTCGTACACGCGCACCAATCTGGGAGCAAATTCCGTTACCAGTGGCCGCTATGACACAAAGGATGAGCGTACCTATACCTATAGTGATACCGGTGGTCACATCGGCACCATTAAGGGCAATGTGAAGATCATCACAGGCGGATATTACGCACTCAGCAATCTCGGCACGATAGACCGCATCGGCACCGGTGTATATGTGGAGGCGGGCAAGGCTTATGCGCTTTACAATTCGCACCACTATGTGTCTTGCCAAGCGGTCCAATACTACTATGGTGCCAGTGCCTTCGCCACGTCTACTCAGTATTTTACTGAAACATCCTTGGAGTATACCCGAGCGCTCGCCAATATTGGTGTGATCGATGGGGCGACCTTTGCTGCGTCCAGCATATCTACATCAGACTCGACGTGCTCCGCGATCAATAACGGCGGCAATATCGGAACCATCATCAATTCCACCATCACCGCTAAAACAGGATCTCGGGCCATCAGCAACGCGGCTACGGTAACGCTGTACTATAAAAACAATATGGGCGACAGCTTTATCTCTTATGATTCGTCTACAGGAGCGTACAAAACAAATACGGTAACGGACAGTATCTATCACTATGATACCGGCACCATTGAACTGCTGGGCGGCGGCAACACCATCACCGCTACCACAAACGCGGTGATCAATTCTGGTAAAATCCTTGCCATTGATAACACGGATGGGGAAGGAAACGTTCTGCCGAACAGTACCATCACTGCCAGCACTGGCGTTGGACTCTATAACTATCGGGGCATCGGAACAGTCAGGACAACGACGGCGGGGACGGCTGTCACCAGTGATTATGTCAGCGCCACCATAGGCACGGTAAAGAATATTCAAATCACCGGTAAAACCAATGCCATCCAAAATGGCGACAACAATGGCAGCTATCTAAATTTGACCATTGATGAGCTGGGCGAGGGTCTGATTGCTACTGCCCAGAATGCGAATGGCTATGGTGTGTATAACGCAGACACGAATGCCAGTATCAAGCTGATCTCCGACGGCGACTACAAGGGCGGCGCAGAAAGCCTGACCCGAGCTTACGCCATCCGTAATCCGGACAGCCAAACCTATCCCGAGGGCCTGAGTCTGACCCCAGCCGGGAAGACGAGAACCGTCACCTTCGCTGACGGCACCACGGGCAGTGGTTACTATTACATCGGGCTTTCGAATGCGGTGGCGAAGATCGTCGACGGCAGCGAGTTTACCGAGTACGCTTCTCTGGCCGCTGCAGTGGACGCCTATCCCGATACCGGAATGGATGGATCCATCTACATCCAGATGACCGGCAACAGCACGGAGCCGGGCTTCACGATCGACAAGGATGTGTATCTGGATCTGAACGGCCAAACTGTGACGCTGAATGAGAACGGACTGACCATTGCAAGCGGCGTGACTCTGCACGGCATGGATAGCACGACAAACAACTACACAGAGTCTGATGGCAAGATCACTGGCACAATCGCTGGAGATGTGGCCCTGATCTATCAGACGCCCACGCGCACGGACGGAACCTTTGAGCGCTATGTAAAGATTCAGGAGGAAAGCGGACTGTCCTTCCATCGCTATAACATCTCTGTTAGCGGTTATCGGTTTGACTTCAATGAAAACAAAACAAGTGCGCTGTACTTCCAGGGTACCTTCAGCGGCAGTAGTACTGTGAAGGAGCTGTTGAAAGATGTTGGCTTCCGGATGGATGAAGAAGACGTGTGGTGGACTAATCTGAGCGAACTGTCGGGCGAGAAATATGAGATTCAGATTGCCCTGGTCGGTGATTTTACCACGGATGAGCTGAAAGCGCCGCATACGGTCTATGCTCTGGTGGATTTCAGTGATGATAAGACGAAGCCCACGATGAGTGATCCGAAGACCCTGAGTTTCTGGGACGCGCTTCAAAAGTACTATGAAGAACTGCAAGCCAAGACAAACCGAAGTGAAGAAGAAAATGCTGATTTAGCCATTCTGGAAAGAGTATTGACGGGCACGGAGACAGCTGCAGAGCAAGAAACAGCGAACTAAGGGGGTAAGCTATGAAAAATAGAAAGACACGCTATATTGCCCCGGCAGCGGAGCTGATTCTGCTGGCCCCCTCGGAAGCCTTGGCGACACAGGCGGATGACAATCTTGCCTTGAATCAATGGGGCACACCTAGTGACAATGTGCTTATGGAAAGTACAGTCTCCGGCGGTTACATTTGGGGCGAAGACGGCACCATCACCCAGTCCGGCGGCTGACCCATGCTCTACCAAATCGCTGACCTGCTGGTGGAGATGTCCCCCAGCGGACGCACGGCGGCCCAGGCGGAGGCCTATCTGGCCTCCGCCGCGGGCCGTGGGGCGGATCTGCACATCCGCGTAGACGGCGCGGCGGCGCTGGCCCGGCTCCCGGAGCTGGAGACGGAGGACATGGCGGAGTACATCGCCACCGGCGACTGCTTCGCCGTGGGGCTGCTGGCCCATGAGGGCATGATGCTCCACGCCTCCGCCGTGGAATACGGCGGACAGGCCGTGTGCTTCTCCGCTCCGCCGGGGGTGGGAAAGTCCACCCACGCGGAGCGGTGGGTCCGCCTGTTCGGCGCGTCCATCCTGAACGACGACAAGCCGGCCCTGCGCCGGAGCCGGGAGGGATGGCGCGTCTACGGCACCCCCTGGTCCGGCAAGGCCGATTTGAGCCGGAACCGCAGCGCGCCGCTGGCAGGCGTCTGCTTCCTCTTCCGGGGGGAGGAGAACGCCCTGGAGCCCCTGGCCCCGGCGGAGGCGCTGCCGCTGCTGCTGAGCCAGACGCCCTTCCGCCTGCGGCGGGAGGACCTGGAGCGGCTGCTGACGCTGGCGGACCAACTGCTGCGGGAGACGAAGCTCTGGCGGCTGACCTGCCGGAACGACGACGGGGCGGCCCGGTTCGTGCGAAACCGGATGTTCCCCTGACATGCCATCGAACTCATCGACTGGCAGGAGGCAATACGGCTGTGCGGTATTGCCCGCTGCCAATGGATGAAACAAAAAGACCAACCCGGGAGGCGCCATGAGAGGAAACAAGCAATCCCCCTTTTTGCTGCTGCTGATCGTGTTCACCTATCTGTGCAGCCTCTTTGACCTGTGGTGCACCCTGTACGCGCTGGACTTCGTGGACGGCGCGCGGGAGATGAACCCTGCCTTTGCCTTTTTGCTGCAATGGCCGCTGCTGGCGGTGATATACAAATACGCGGTGCTGCCGCTGGCGCTGTATCTGCTCTACCGCAGCCGCTCCAGCCGGCTGGCGGTGTGGGGCATCTATCTCTGTGCCCTCTGCTTCGGCGGAACGGCGCTGCGGCAGCTGCTGATGCTGCGCGGCTATTTCTGACAACGCGCATACAGAGGAGAAAACGCGGCCCCGAGGACCGCGGAACAATGGGAGACTGGCTCATGAATTTGCAAATGAACTGGCGAAAATGTCTGCTGCTGCTGATCGACCTGGGCATCTGGACGGCGGCGGCGCTGACCGCGGTGTATCTCTGCGGCAGATGGGACCTAGGGCGGCTGCATATCCTGGTGGTGCTGCTGGCGGCCCACATCCTGGTGTTCCACATGGCCGGGATCTATGACATCATCTGGCGCTACGTCACCGTGGAGCAGCTTTTGGGCAGCATCGCGGTGGAGGCCGCCGTCTACGGCGGCGTGGCGGCGGTGGGAGCGCTGGCGTTCCACGCCCACCTGTTCCGCTTCTGCTGCGTGGCCTTTGCCTGCTCCACCACGCTGTGGGTGCTGTCCCGCGTCTGCTATGTGGCGCTGGTGACGCTCCGGCAGGGCGGCATCCGGCCCGTGGGCGGAGAGGGCAAGCGGACGCTGATCGTGGGCGCCGGCGAGGCCACCCATCTGCTGCTGGCCGACATGCGCCAGGACGAGAGGAAGCTCTATCTGCCGGTGGCCCTGGTGGACGACGATGCCGCCAAGCAGCGGCGCAAGCTGATGGGCGTGCCCGTGGCGGGGACGCTGGACCAGATCCCCGCGCTGGTCAGGGAACTGCATATCCAACTGATCGTGTTTTCCGTGTTCAATATCAGCGAGGCCCGCAAGTCCGAGGTCCTGGATCTGTGCGCGTCCACCGGCTGCAAGGTCATGAAGGTCCAGAGCATGCGGACGCTGCACGAGCCCTCCGAAAAGCTGGAGCGGAAGCTGCAAAACATTGAGATCCAGGACCTGCTGGGCAGGCCCCCGGTGGTGCTGGAGTCGGAGGAGAACCGGGCGTTCATCGGCGGAAAGACCGTTCTGGTCACCGGAGCGGGGGGATCCATCGGCAGTGAGCTCAGCCGCCAGATCGCCCGGCTGCGGCCGAGGAAGCTAATTTTGCTGGACATTTACGAAAACGGCGTTTACGACGTGCAGCAGGAGCTGAGGCGGGCCTATGGCGGCAGCCTGGATTTGTCGGTGGAGATCATGTCGGTGGACAACCGTCTGCTGATGGAGCAGATGTTCCAAACCCACCGCCCGGAGATTTTGTATCACGCAGCGGCCCACAAGCATGTGCCGCTGATGGAGGACGCCCCGGTGGAGGCGGTGCAGAACAACGTGTTCGGCACACTGACCACCGCCCGGCTGGCGGAGCAGTACGGCGTGAAGCGCTTTGTCCTGGTCTCCACGGACAAGGCGGTGAACCCCACCAACGTGATGGGCGCCACCAAGCGCTGTTGCGAGCTGGTGCTCCAGGCCATGAACCAGGCCAGCCGCACGGAATTTGTGGCGGTGCGCTTCGGCAATGTGCTGGGCTCCAACGGCTCCGTGGTTCCGCTGTTCGAACGGCAGATCGCGGCGGGGGGGCCGGTCACCGTCACCCATCCGGAGATCATCCGGTATTTCATGACCATCCCGGAGGCGGTCAGCCTGCTGCTGGCGGCGGGCGCCATGGCAAAGGGCGGCGAGATCTTCGTCCTGGACATGGGCAAGCCGGTGAAGATCCTGGACCTGGCGGAGAAGATGATCCGTCTGTCCGGCCTGCGGCCCGGGGAGGACATTCAAATCGAATTCACGGGCCTGCGGCCTGGGGAAAAGCTCTTTGAGGAGCTGCTGCTCAGTGAGGAGGGGACCACGGAAACCGCCCACCGGAAGATTTTTGTCGGCGCCCCCGTCCGGTTTGAGACCCGGCGCTTCTGGGCGCTGCTGGGCCAGATGGAGCGGACGGTGAAAGCCGGAGACGGGGAGGAGACCCGGCGTCTTCTGGGGCAGCTGGTCCCTACATATCACCCGGAAAACGCACCGGCCGGCGGACGGGAAACCGTCCAGATCATCCTGAATCCAAACGCTGCGGCTGTATGAGGAGTTATCTGAGGCATGAACGAATCCAATATCCATGAATCCAAGGACCTGCTGGAGATCGACCTGTGGAAGCTGCTGCTGCTCTATCTCAGCCGGTGGCGGCTGATTTTGGCGTGCGGCCTGGTGATGGCAGCGGCGATGCTGTTTTACACGGCCAATTTCATCACGCCGCTGTACCGGGCCAGTGTGACGGTATACGTCAACAGTGTCACGAGCAACCAGCAGATCGACTATATCAGCGCGTCCAACCTGGCCACCTCCCAGCAGCTGGTCAACACCTATGTGAACATCATCCGCAGCGACACCGTGCTGGAAAAGGTGGTGGACAGCGCGAACCTGGACTGCACGGCGGCGGATATACGGGGCATGATGACGGCGGCCCAGGTGGATGAGACGGAGCTGTTCACCGTCTACATCTCCAATCCGGACCCCCGGATGGCGGCGAAGATCGCCAACGCGGTGGCGGAGGTGGCCCCCGGCGAGATCGAGGAGTTTGTGGAGGGCAGCTCCACCAAGATCATCGATTACGCCAAGGTGCCGGGGAGCCGGTACACCCCCAGCTACCGGCGGAACACCTTCCTGGGCGGCGTGGTGGGCTGCATTCTGGCGGTGGCCTATGTGACGCTGATGTACCTGCTGGACGTGCGGCTGAAGACCGAGGAGGACCTGATGCAGCTGTTCGACCTGCCCATGCTGGGGCAGATCCCGGCCTTTGCGGAGAGCGGCCGGAAAAAGCAGGCGGAGGAAGAGAGCGGGCCGGAAGCGGCACTGCGTAGAACGAAGAGGCAAGAGAGATGACGATAAGAAATCGGTGGGATATCCTGCGGCAGGCGCTGCGGCGCAGCGCGCCCCGCGACACTGCCCAGATCGAATCGGAGCGGGAGAACATCCTGACGGAGAAAAGCGGCTTTTTTGTCCGGGAGGCGTATAAGACGCTGCGGACCAACGTGACCTTTGCCCTGGCGGACGAGGAGGCCTGCAAGGTGCTCATCGTGACCTCCGCCATGCAGTCGGAGGGAAAGAGCATCACGGCCATCAATCTGGCCATCTCCTACGCGGAGATGAACCACCGGGTGCTGCTGATCGACTGCGACCTGCGGCGGCCCAAGCTGGCGCGGCTGCTGGACATGCAGGCCCCGGTGGGCCTGAGCAACCTGCTGATGCGGCCGGAGCTTAGGAAAGAGGCCGTCCGGCCCTCCGGCGTGCCCAACCTGCAGGTGATCCTGGCGGGCGACGTGCCGCCCAACCCCTCGGAACTGCTGGGCTCCGCCCGTATGCGCAAGCTGATGGAGTCCCTGCGGAGGGACTATGACGTGATCATTCTGGACACCTCTCCGGTGAACATGGTGACGGACGCCTGCGTGCTGGTGCCTGAGAGCAGCGGCGTGCTGTTCGTGGTGCGCTCCGGGATTTCCGAGCGGGGCGCCGTGGTCCACGCGGTGGAGCAGTTGGAGTACTCCAAGGCAAAGATCCTGGGCTTCGTCCTCAACGGCGTCCAGATGGAAAAGGGGTACTACGGATACAGGAAGCGCCGGTACGGGCAGTACCGCCGCTATGGTTACGGTTACGGCTATGGGTACGGCTATGGATACCAGCAGCGGGAGCCGTACTGCCGGGAGATGCCGGAGGGCGGCGAGACGGTGGAAGCCGGCGGGAGAGGATCCTCATGACCGACCTCCACACCCACATCCTGCCCGGCATGGACGACGGGGCGGCGGATACCGCCGCCGGCCTGCGCCTGCTCCGCATGGAGGCGGAGCAGGGCGTCACGGGTGTTGCGCTGACGCCCCACTTCTACCGGAACCGGGAGACCCCGGAGCAGTTCCTGGCCCGCCGCCAGACGGCCTGGGAGCGCCTTTGCGGACGGATCGGCGCTCTGCCGCCGGAGGAGGCCGCGGCGCTGCCGCAGGCCGTGCTGGGGGCCGAGGTGGCGTGGATGCCCAATCTGGACCGGTGGGACGGCATCGAGCGGCTGTGCATCGGAAAGAGCCGGTATCTCCTGCTGGAGCTGCCCTTCACCCCATGGAACAGCACGGTGATCGGCCAGCTTCACGCGCTGCTGGGCCGGGGCGCCGTCACGCCGGTGCTGGCGCATCTGGAGCGGTATCTGGGCACACAGAAGCGGGAGCATATCCGGGAGTTGCTGGACCTGGGGGTGCCCATCCAGTTGAGCGCGTCGTGCATGCTCCGCGCTGTGGAGCGCTGGCGCACCGTCAGGCTGGTGCGCGGCGGCGGCAGCTTCCTGCTGGCCTCCGACTGTCACGACCCGGGCGGGCGGAAGCCCGATCTGGGCCCGGCCACCGCGGCGGCCCGGCGGCGCGTGGGACCGGAGATGCTGGAAGCGCTCCTCAGCCAAAGCGACCGGATATTTGCAGCGGCCTGTCCGGCGGGATAGGAGGAACGATGAAAAGAAATGAAAACTTTATCCTGCGCCGGGTGGCGGACATGACGGTCATTGTTCCGGTGGGGCGGGAGACCGAGCGGTTTCCGGGCATGATATCGGTGAACGAGACCGGGGCGTTTTTGTGGGATCTTCTGGAGACGGAGCAAACCTTACAGACCCTGGCGGAGACGCTGGCCCGGCAGTATGACGCGGATCCGGAGCGGGCCCGTGGGGACACGGAGAAGTTCCTTGAGAAGCTGGAGCGGGCCGGCGCCCTGTGGGGGCTGTGAGCGGCGCGCCGGCCTCCCTGCAGGTCCGGCGGATCCCCATGTCCCGGCTGTGGGAGCTGCTGGAGGAGCAGTTGGCCCATGGGGCGGCGCTCCTTCCGGTGACGGGAAACAGCATGTGGCCCCTGCTGGCAGGCGGACGGGACATGGTCCGCCTGGTCAGGCCGGACCGGCCTGCGGGCCGGGGCGACGTGGTTTTGTACCGGAGAGCGGGCGGCCAATATGTGCTCCACCGGGTGGTTCGGTGCGGGAAAGACGGCCTTGTCTGCTGCGGCGACAACCAGTGGGAGCGGGAGACCGTTCCCGGCGGCAGCGTGATCGCGGTGGTCACGGCGTTCCGCCGGAAGGGGCGCTGGCACGAGACCGGGCGGCCCGGCGTCTGGCGGTTGTATGCATGGCTTTGGAGCGGCACTTTTCCCGTGCGGCGGCCCCTCCTGCGGCTGGCGCATCTGCTGCGGCGGCTGCGGGGCGTGCGGAGCTTGTAGTGGCCCCTGACCGGACACCCCATACAGGAGAGCGGATGAGATGAGACCAGCGGAACCGAAGACGGCGGCGCAAAGCCCGGAGACGGCGGCGCTGCGTCCATATCGAGCGGCGTCGGCGTGCCTGTATGCCGGGACGGCGGCCCAGGCGCTGGGCGCGGTGGCGCTGGCGCTGGTCAGCCGCCGGGTGCTGGACCAGGGTGGTGGGCCGTGGATCGGAGCGCTGCTGGCGCTGGCGGCGGGGCTCCCGCTGCTGAGCGGCGGTATGAGCTGGCTGTCCGGCAGGACGGCGGACCGCGCCGCGGCGGCCCTCCGGCGGGAGACGCTGGAGCGGCTTTTGCGGACGGACACGGCGCCGTACAGCCGGTATCACAGCGGACAGGTGTTCAGCCGCATGATGCAGGATGTCCACACCGTCTGCGAGTGGCGTGTTGGCGCCAGACCCCGGACGGCAGGGCAGGCGCTCCGCCTGGCGGCTGCCGCCGCGGCCCTGTTTTTTGTAAACACCCCTCTGGCCCTGGCGGTGGCCCTCGCCGGGCTTGCGGCGCTGCTGGGAGGTTGGCTGTTCCGGCGGTATCTGAAGAACTGGCATATGCGCTCCCGCCGGGCGGAGGAACGTCTGACGGGCGCTCTCCATGAGACATTGGAGCATATGGAGGTCGTGCGGAGCTTACGGGCCTGCAGCGAGACGCTCCGGCGCTTTGACCGCCGTCAGGAGGACTGGCGGCGGCAGCGGGCGGGCCTGCGGGCGGCGTCCACCGGCAGCGGGACAGCCTTTTCCGTGGCCGTGCAGCTTGGGTACGGCGTTTTGCTGATCTGGGGCGGCGGGGCCATCCGGGCGGGCAGGATCTCCTTCGGTGACCTGGCGGCGCTGCTGCAGCTGCTGGGCTTGTTCCAGGGGCCGCTGTCCGGCCTGAGCGGCGTCCAGTCCCGGCTGGCCGCCGTCCACACGGCGCGGGAGCGTCTGGCAGAACTTTGGGCGCTGCCGGAGGAGCCGCCGGGACAACTGCCGGAGACCGGCTGCGGCCTGCGGGCCGCCGTGTTTGAAAACGTCACCTTCCGCTATCCGGGCGCGGAGCAGCCGGTGCTGCGGGATTTTTCCGCCCGGCTGCCCCTGGACCGCTGGACCTGCCTGACCGGCGTATCCGGCAGCGGCAAGAGCACGCTCTTCCGCCTGATCCTGGGGCTGTATCGCCCCCAGCAGGGGCGGGCCTATTTGGAGACGGAGCAGGGGGACATCCCGTGCTCCGCAGCGGCCCGGGCACTGTTTGGCTACGTTCCGCAGACGCCCCGGCTCTTTTCCGGGACGATCCGGGAAAACCTGCTGCTGGCAAGGCCGGACGCCGGCGATGCCGCCCTGTGGGCGGCGCTGGACCGGGCGCAGTGCGCCTTTGTCCGGGAGCTGCCCCGGGGCCTGGACACGGCGCTGGGAGAGGGCGGCGGCGGACTGTCCGCCGGGCAGTGCCAGCGGATCGCCGTGGCCAGGGCGCTGCTGTCGGACGCCCGGATCCTGCTGCTGGATGAGAGCACCTCCGCTCTGGACAGGGAGACGGAGGAGCGCCTGCTGGCGGCGCTGGCGCAGGCGTATCCGGCGGCGGTGTTCGCCGCCCACCACGCCACGCTGCCCCCGCGTCTGGACGCGGAAAACCTGCATTTGGAGGGCCCTGCCTGATGAAGCTGTGGAAAAAGATCCTGTGTGTTCTGGTGCTGGCGCTGCTGCTGGCGGCGGCAGCGCTGGCGGCCTGGCAGCGGGAGAATCTCAACGCGCTGGCCCAGGCGCAAAAGTACACGCAGGAGGAGCTGGAGGAAAAGCTGGCGGAAAACAGCCGCGTCATCCAGGAGGCGGTGGCCGCCGCGCCGGAGATCACGGTGCGGGACCTGACGGACGATGAGCGCCAGGCCCTGCGGGACGGAACACTCAGCAAGGAGACGCTGGTGGAGCAGCTGCTGGAAGCGGACGGCGGCGCGGGAGAGACGGAAGCCCCGCCCACGCCCGGTTCTGCCGATGCCCCCTCCCCGCAGGAGCCGGCGCAGGCGCAGCCCCAGGCGCAGCAGCCCCAATCACAGCCATCCGCGGCGGAGGATTACCGGAAGCGGCTGTCCGCGCTGATCGCGGAGGTCTACGTGCTGCGGGAGGAGTACACCATTTCCCTGGAAAACATGGAGAGTACGGCGAAGGCGGACTATCGGGCCATTCCGGCGGATAAGCGCACGAAAACGGCCCTGGCGGGGCTGGTCAGCACCTATCTCTCCAGAGGTTCCGCGCTGGAAAAGGAGTGCGACAGGAAGATGGACGCCATCGTGGCGGAGCTGGAGACGCTCATCCAAGAGAACCGGGGGGATATGACCCTGGTGGATCTTGTGGTGAACACCTATGCCGATGAAAAGAGCCTGAAAAAAGCCTGGTATATGTCAAAGCTTGAAAAGAGAGGATTGATCTGAACATGAAACGGAAAGTCACAAGGACCCTGGCGCTGCTGCTGATGCTGTGCATGCTCCTGCCCCAGACCGCGCTGGCGGCCACGACCTATTATATCGACGTCAGCATCACAGGCCCCGACGCCGCGGGCGTGGAGCGGACCGTCAGCGGCACCTCCAGCCGGTATGGGACGCTGGCAACGCCCCTGGCCGCAGAGGTGGTGACGCTCATCCACGACAAGTACGGCGACCTGGAGACCGTGTATGCCGGGACCGGCCTGCGGGAGGTCGTGGACACGGGCGCCGCGGCGTTCCAGAGCGGCGAGCCGTCCGCCTGGGACGACTATGTGGATACATACTACGACAGCGTCAGCAACGCGTTCAAGGACACGCTGAAGGACAAGACCTCCACCTTCGGGGATCTGAAGGTGAACCAGGCCAACCAGGTGACCTATACCACCGAGGGCAGGCTCTACACCGTCACGATCACGCTGAAGGCCTATACCACCGGCTCCGGCAGCTCCGGCAGCGGCACGTCCGGCAAGCCCCCCGCCGGACAGTACGAGGTTGTCGTGGCCTCCGAGGACCGGGGCACGCTGGAGGTGGACCGGCAGAGCTCTCCCGCAGGCGAACAGGTGACGATCACGGGGATCACGCCGGAGAACGGATATATCCTTGCGGACATCATCGTCGAGGACGATGACGGAAATCCGGTGGCGCTGACGCTGCTGGAGGACGGGACCTACATCTTCACCATGCCGGAGAGCGATGTCTCCATTGAGACGGTACTGGTGGCCGACCCCGCCGTGACCGGCATTGCCGGGCGGCTGAACACCGACGGCAAGCTGGCCTACATGCAGGGCAAGGCGGACGGGAATTTCTATCCCGCCTCCCCCGTCACCCGGGGACAGGTGGCGACGATTTTCTACCGCCTGCTGAACGACCGGAGCGTCGCCGTGCAGAGCACGTTTGACGATGTTCCCGCCGGCTCCTGGTGTGCCGACGCGGTGAACACGCTGGCCGCCCTGGGGATCGTGAAGGGTCTGGACAGCCATACCTTCGCGCCCAACCGGCCCATCACCCGGGCGCAGTTTGTGACGATCTGCACCCGCTTTGCCAAGATCACCGCGGAGGGCGAGCGCTTCACGGACGTTCCGGAGACCCACTGGGCCTACGGCGCCATCTCCACAGCCTCCGGCCTGGGCTGGGTCAACGGCACCGGCAGCGGACTGTTTGCCCCTGACCGTGCCATCACCCGGGCGGAGACGGCCGTCATCATGAACCGGGTGCTGGGCCGCAGCATGGCGGGCAAGAGCTATGAGACGGCCCGCAAATATCTGGACGTGCCAGAGACCTATTGGGCCTGGCAGAACATCTGCGAGGCGTCTGACGGCGTCATCCCCCAGTGAGCGGGGCACACCGGGGAACGGACGCGGGAAAGCGGCGGCTGTGGACCCTGGCGGCAGGGGTGTGGACCCTGGTGATCTGGGGACACTCCCTGCTCCCGGCGGCGCAGTCGTCTGCGGAAAGCTCCTTGGTCATGGAGATTATGACGCCGCTGCTGGCGCTGACAGGGCTGGCGCCAGATCTCCGGCATACCCTGGTGCGCAAGCTGGCGCACATGGCGGAATTTGCCCTGTTAGGCGCGCTTTGGACAGCCGCCCTGCCCCCCGGTGGGGCAGGCGGCTGTTCCCCGGAACATAGCCGGGCCTGGCGGGTCCTGCCAGCCTGTGTGCTGACGGCCCTGGCGGATGAGACCATCCAGCTTTTTGTCCCGGGCCGGAGCAGCCAGGTAACGGACGTGTGGATCGACGCCTTAGGCGCGGCCATTGGGCTTGGCGCGGCGCTGCTGTTTGGAAGAAAGAAGCGGCGGATGGGGCGATAAAGGGAGACATGCGAAGTATATGCGTCAGCTGGATAAGTCCACGGAAAAACACGGGAGAGAAAACTTATACAAGGAATCGGAATTACGATATGTATAAGAATGGGATAAAAAGAGTGATTGATTGCGTGACGGCAGTTCTTGTTTTAGTGATCGGCGCGATCCCGATGCTGATTGTCGCGGCTTTGATCAAACTTGATTCACCGGGACCCGCTTTGTTCAAGCAGGAACGAATCGGAAGAGACGGCAAGGTATTTAGAATATTGAAATTCAGATCCATGTGCTTAGGAGCGGAGCATACTGGGTCAGGCGTTTATTCTGGACAGGGAGATGCCCGCGTAACCAAAGTGGGAAAAATCATCCGCGCTACCAGTATCGATGAACTGCCCCAGTGCATCAATATTCTCCGGGGAGATATGTCATTGATCGGCCCCCGCCCTCCTTTGACATACCATCCCTGGCCGATCGACGAATACACGGACGAACAGAGGCGAATGTTTGAAGTACGTCCGGGGATCACTGGTTGGGCGCAGGTGCATGGGCGCAAGGATGTGGAATGGCATAAACGTATTGACTTGAATGTCTGGTATGTCGATCATGTGTCGTTCCTGTTGGATGTCAAGATCTTTTTTATGACGATTTTCAAAGTCCTCAGTAACGCGGACAACGAGAATGTCAAAGAGACGGTCAAAAGGTGATAGGGGAGTCGAGAGAGCCATGCCGCTGAAATTGATGTACATAACAAACCGCCCGGAGATTGCACGGATTGCGGAGGCGGCTGGTGTTGACCGCGTCTTTGTGGATCTGGAATACATAGGGAAAGCTGACCGGCAAGGCGGTATGGACACCGTGCAGAATCACCATACGGTACAGGATGTGCAGAACATCCGGCAAACAGTGACTGCCGCCCGGGTGCTGGCAAGAGTAAATCCGATCCACGATGCGACTGACGAGTATTGCAGCAGCAAAGAGGAGATTGACGCTGTCATCGACGCTGGCGCGGATATTGTAATGCTTCCATTTTTCAAAACGGTGGATGAGGTTGAGCGGTTTATTGAGATCGTTGGAGGCAGGGCGATTACTCTGCCGCTGGTCGAGACGCCTGAAGCGGTGGATGTGATTGATGAGATTTTGGATCTCCCGGGGCTGGATGAGATTTTTATAGGACTGAATGACCTTAGCATAGGCTATGGCAAGAAGTTCATGTTTGAACTGCTTACAGACGGTATAGTTGAAAGATTGTGCTTAAAATGTAAGCAGAAAGCCATTCCGTATGGCTTTGGTGGGATCGCCGCTCTTGGCAGAGGAATGCTGCCGGCAGAATATATCATTCGGGAGCATTATCGGATGGGAAGTACTTGTGTGATATTGAGCAGAAGTTTTTGTGATGTGAGCCAAATTGACCAGATAGAGAAAGTCAAATCTGACTTTATAAATGGTGTTCGGGAAATTCGGGAACTGGAAGCTGAATGTGAACAGCACAACAGCTATTTTAGAGAGAATGAGAAAACAGTGGCCGAGAGAGTAAAGAGTATCGTGATGGGAAGGAACCGATGAATTTACTGATTACCGGAGCTTGGCAGCAGGCAAAGGATTATATAACGGCGATAGAGCAGATGGGACATGAAGTTGTCTTTATGCAACAGGAGAAAGACACGCTTCCCTGTGACTATGAATGGGTGGATGGAATTATCGGCAACGGGATTTTTTTGTCCCATTCCATTGAAAAATTTACGAACCTCAGGTATGTCCAGCTCACTTCGGCAGGATTTGACCGGATTCCAATGGAGTATATTCAAGTGCACCGCATTGAAATCCACAATGCCAGAGGTATTTACAGTGTTCCGATAGCAGAGTTCGTGATAAGCGGGGTTCTTCAGCTGTATAAACAAGCTGTATATTTCGCGAGGAACCAGAAACTGCATAAATGGGAAAAGCATCGCGGATTACAGGAATTGTTTGAAAAAAAGGTTTGTATCATCGGCTGTGGCAGTGTTGGTGATGAGTGCGCAAAGCGGTTTGCGGCATTTGGATGTCATGTGGTGGGAGTTAATCCACATCCAAAAGATAGCGGTCATTATCAAAAAATAATCGGTCTAGACGAAATCAATGCCATTTTACCGCAGATGGACATTCTTGTTTTGACTCTGCCGCTGACAGAGCAGACAAGACGCTTCATGAATGCTGAGAGACTTTTGCTGCTGAACGCAGATGCTTTGCTTGTCAATGTTGCACGAGGCGCCGTGGTTGAAACGGAAGCATTGATTCAAATATTACCCCAAATAGGTGGGGCTGTGCTGGATGTTTTTGAGGAGGAGCCGTTGGAAGAAGATAGCCCCTTGTGGGATATGGAGAACGTGATAATTACTCCTCACAATAGTTTTGTAGGAGAGCATAGTATGAACAGATTGAGCGAAGTCATTTTAAGAAATATCAGAAAATATGGAGAAGTATCATGAAGTTTCTACTTGTTTCTCCTAAGAACAGGACTGTGTACAATTTCCGTGGAGACCTGATTAAAGAGATCGTTAAAAAAGGCTATGAGGTCATTGTTACAGGACCTGACTGGACAGATGTGGAAAAGATTGAAGCGTTAGGCGCTAAATTTGCTCAGATTCCCATGGATAAAACCGGAACAAATGTGATATCTGACTTGAAGTATTGCAGAACTCTTTATCAGCTTATACAGAGGGAAAAGCCGGATGCTACACTGGGGTATACTGTTAAACCTGCCATATATGGGGCAGTGGCGGCGCATTTTGCCGGCGTGCAAAATGTAAGCAGTATGGTGACAGGCGGCGGTTACACCTTTACAGCCGCGTCGCTTAAGGCGAAAATATTAGGATTTATTGTGCGCTGTTTATATCGGATCGGTCTTGGATATGCAGATCATGTGATCTTTCAGAATCCCGATGATTTGAATGAGTTTTGTGCGCGGGGGTTGGTAAAGAGGGACAAGTGTTCAGTAGTAAACGGATCTGGCGTAAATGTAAGACACTACGCAACGGCCTCCTTTCCAAAGGAGATAACCTTTTTTATGTTGTCTCGCCTTTTAAAAAGTAAAGGTGTCCAGGAATATCTAGAAGCGGCGGATATCGTGAAAAAGAAGTATCCGCAGGCGCGATTTTGCCTGCTAGGCAAATATGAAACAACGATGCAGGATGCGGTGCCGCAGGAGCGGATAGAAGTCTACATCAAGCGGGGAACTGTGGAGCGATTTAAGGAGACTCACGATGTACGCCCCTATTATGCAATGTGCAGTGTTTATGTGCTTCCTTCGTATAGAGAGGGTACGCCCAGAACCGTATTGGAAGCGATGTCGATGGGACGGCCAATCATCACGACAGATACACAGGGATGCAGAGAAACCGTGGTCGATGGAGAGAATGGTTATCTGGTGCCGGTGAAGGACAGCAAAACACTGGCAGAGAAGATGATTTGCTTTATAGAGAAGTCTGACTTGGTTGAGAGCATGGGAAAAAAGAGCCGGGAATATGCTCTCCGGAAGTTCGATGTCAATAAGGTGAATTCGGATATGCTGGAAATCATGCAGCTATAAAAAGCTGTTAAAACAAACGAGGTAGACAGATGTATACAGAACTGTACGAAAAACTGGTCGTCCAAGAAGAAAAACTCTCTGTGGTCGGCCTCGGCTATGTGGGTATGCCCATTGCGGTTGCCTTTGCAA
>JAUNGH010000269.1 GCA_030524605.1 Oscillospiraceae bacterium
CGGGGATTGCGGGTGAAAAACTGAAAGGTATCCGCCCCCAGCTCCAGCGCCTGCCGCCCCATGGCGGCAAAGCCCTTGGAGGAGGACAGGTGGCAGCCGATGTGCAGCATGGGATTCTCCTCCTGCGGTTCGTTTTATTTCATGATACCACAAAAGCGGGCCGCTGTCCCGGGGAAATGCAACAAAAGGGCCCCGTCCTGCCGGACGGGGCCGTCTTGGTCAACCCTGCTCCCTGGAAGCGGAGGTTCCTTCGTTCAGAAAAAGTTCCTCAGCCTGCTGCTGGGCCTCGATCAGGCTGGCCCGCAATTGACTTAAAATCTCTTCCGCCTCGGTGATGGCGTTGAACAACACAAGATATTCCTTAGCAATAGGCTTCATATAGCATTTCCTTTCTGCTTGGGCACAAAATATGGGGAGGAACAGCCCTATCATACACAAACGCCCAGGCATATCCTGTCTGAATTTGTCGATGGATTCGGAAATTTGAAAAGAATTGAAAAAACGGGGGGAGCGGCGGCGAAAAGTCTCGGATTCCCAAGACTTTTTGGCTTTTTTCGCCGGAAGCCTTGCCCGGGACCCCGGATTGGTGTTATGATAGACGCAGACTGAAACGGAGGGCGTCATGGACGGGGAACAGATCACAACCGAATTCCTGCTGGGCCAGTGCGCCCGCTATCCGGCCCTCCGGCCCGTGGACCTGCTGAAAGCCCTGCACCAGAGCGTGTTCGGCTGCGGGCACTTCGTCACGGACGAGGCCGCGGGCGTCCGCCGCATCCGGGAGGAGCTGGCGGCCCTGCCCGCCGGGGACGGGCCGGACATCGAGCCGCTGGACGGCGGTTTCCACCGGGTGCATCTGCGGTATGCGGCGGCGAACGGCCTGTCGCCGGAGACGCTGTTCCGCCTCTTCGCCCTGTCGGCGGAGACGCCATGCGGCGGCGCGGCGGGGCTGGAGGAAAAGCTGGAAGTCCTGTTGGCCCTGGCCCGGGACGGGCGGCTGCCCTTTTCATATGAAGAGCTTGTCCCCGCCGTGGAGGACTGGCGGAGCCGGGGTTTTCCCGCCTGCCGCCATTCGGAGCCATTCCGCGCCGCCTACGCTCCGGCCTACCGGCTTGTCCGGCGGGAATTTGTCCGGATACTGCCCCTTCTGGCGGCCATCGACCGCAAAATGGCGGAGCAGAGGCGGGTCCTTGTGGCCGTCGAGGGCGGCAGCGCGTCGGGCAAGACTACCCTGGCGGCGCTGCTGGAGCGTATTTACGGCTGTAATGTGTTCCACATGGACGACTTTTTTCTCCGCCCCGAGCAGCGGACGGCGGAGCGGCTGGCGGAGCCCGGCGGCAACGTGGACCGGGAGCGGTTTGCCGGCGAGGTCCTGTGCCCCCTGACCCGGGGCCGGACGGTGGAATACCGCCGGTATGACTGCCGGGCCGGAACGCTGGGCCAAGCCGTGGAGATCGCCCCCAAGGCCCTGAACATTGTGGAGGGGGCCTACAGCATGCACCCGGAGCTGGCGGGGCGCTATGACCTGTCGGTCTTTCTGCGCGTCTCTCCGGAGCTGCAAAGGGCCCGCATCCTGGCCCGGAACGGGCCGGAGGCGGGGCAGCGCTTCTTTACCCGGTGGATCCCTCTGGAGGAGCGGTATTTCGCCGCGCTGGATCCGGCGGGCCGCTGCGATCTGATTTTGGAGGTGGAAGCATGAAAGTCGCCGTCATCGACGGCCAGAGCGGCCGCATGGGCCAGCTGTTCGTCGAGCGGGCCAAGGCCGCGGCCCTGCCCTGCGAGATCGTCGCCGTGGGCACCAACGCCATCGCCACCTCCGCCATGCTGAAGGCCGGGGCAGACGCCGGGGCCACCGGGGAAAATCCGGTGCTGGTGGCCTGCCGCACGGCGGATGTCATCGTGGGCCCCATCGGCATCCTGGCCGCCGACTCCCTGCTGGGGGAGATCACCCCCGCCATTGCGGTGGCCGTGGGCCGGAGCGCCGCGAAAAAGCTGCTGCTGCCGGTGAACCAGTGCAGCAACATCGTGGCGGGCACCCAGTCCCTGACTTTGTCAAAGCTCATGGACGAAGCGGTGGAGCTGCTTCGCGCCATGTGTTGATAACGCTCCGGCCAAGCCGGAGGCATTTTCCTGCGCAGACCTCTCAATCGCGCCACGAGGCGCGGCTCCCGTTCAAGACGGCAGACCAATTTGAAAGGGAGAATTTGAACCATGAAAAACCGTATCCTCGTCCGTCATCTCATCTTTGCCGCCGTGTGCCTTGCCCTGTGCATGGTCCTGCCCTTCCTGACGGGGCAGATCCCCCAGATCGGCAGCGCCCTCAGCCCCATGCACATCCC
>JAUNGH010000270.1 GCA_030524605.1 Oscillospiraceae bacterium
TTCAGCGCCAGCGTCACCGACGGGGAGTAGTCCCCCCGCTCGATCTGGCTGATGGTCTGGCGGGACACGCCCGCCAGAGCGCCCATCTCCTGCTGGTTGACCCCCAGTCTCGCCCGGTACTCCTTCAGGCGGTTATACAGTGGCATCCGATCCCTCCTGTCTGACAAATTCTTCTGTCAAATTGACAATTATCCTTGTCAACTATAGGATAGCACTGACAAGGATAGTTGTCAATATGGAACATGAAAAAACTCCGGAAAATTTTCCGGAGTTTTTGACTGCTATTTTCGGTCCCGAACCGGCGGCCCCTCCCGCCACTTCCGGGCGGGGATCCCCTTTTCCGTCAGCCGTCCCTTCACAAAGTCCCGGAACAAGGCGTACAGCACGGAACACAGGGGGATGAAGAACAGCATGCCCGCCACGCCCATCAGCTTGCCGCCCAGGGTGACGGCGGCCAGCACCCAAATGGAGGGCAGACCCACGGAGGACCCCACCACATGGGGATAGATCAGGTTCCCCTCGATCTGCTGGAGGACCAGGAAGAGGACGATGAACATCAGCGCCTTCCAGGGGTCCGTGATGGCGATGAGCAGCGCGCCCACGCCGCAGCCGATGAAGGCCCCCACGATGGGGATCAGGGCGGTCAGGGAGATGAGGACGCCCACCAGCAGGGCATAGGGCATGCGGAAAACGGTCATGGCGATGACGAACAGGGTGCCCAGGATCACCGCCTCCAGGCACTGGCCGGAGAGGAAGCTGGAAAACGTCCGGTTCGCCAGCCGCAGGATCTCCAGCGCCCGGTCCGCGCCCTTCACGGGCAGCAGGGCGTAGAGCGCCTGCCGGCCCTGGCGGGCCAGCTTTTCCTTTTGCAGCAGGATGTAGAAGGAAAACACCAATCCGATGACAAAGGTGCTGACGCCGCTGACCACGCCGCCGATAAGCCCGCTGCCGGAGGTCAGCAGGCTGCCGCCCCAGGACTGGGCCAAGGCAATGGCCTTCTGGGACAAGGTCTTCCAGTCGATGGACAGGCTGTCCACGATGTCCTGAATCTGGGGCAGGTACTGCTCCAAGCCCGTCAGCTGCTCCCGGAGCCGTTCAAACGCCCCGGGGGCCTGGCCGGCAATGGACATCACGGCGTCCTTGACGCCGGGGCCGATGACGCAGGAGGCCAGCACCACAACCCCCACCAGCGCCACCAGGGTCAGCACCAGCGCCAGCGGGCGGCGGAGGGCGGCGCCCCGCCTGCCCCGGAGGCGCAGATGGCGCTCAATGGCCCGCATGGGCACGTTCAGCACAAAGGCAATGGCCGCTCCCACCAGGAAGGGCGACAGGATGCCCAGCAGCCATGCAATGGCCGCGATCACAGCCGGCAGGTGCTGCAGCGCGCAGTAAAACGCCACGCCGCCGCAGACCACCAGCAAAAGGCTCTTGACCGTCTGTTTGTTCCACTCCATGGAACTCCCCTCCTGCGCCGGCTCCATCAGTTTCTCTTTTTTCATGCCGCCGTCTCAGCCCCTGCGGTACAGCTCCGCCGCGTGGAGATAGCCCCGGGCGGACTCCCGGTTGCTCTCGATCTCCGCCTCGGTCAAGGGGCGGACAACCTTGGCGGGGCTGCCCAGAAGCATGGACCCGGCGGGGGCGTCCATCCTGCCGGTGACCAGCGCCCCGGCGCCCACGATGCAGTCGTCGCCGATGCGGGCGCCGTTCAGCACCACCGCGCCCATGCCGATCAGCACGTTGTCCCCCACGGTGCAGCCGTGAACGATGGCGTTGTGGCCGATGGTGCAGCCCTTACCCACCGTCGTCTCCTCATGCAGCACCGCGCCGTCCTGGATGTTGGTGTCCTCACCCACCACGATGGCGCCCTCGTCGCCCCGCAGGACGGCGTTGTACCACACGCTGACGCCCTTGCCCAGAGTCACGTCCCCGGCCACCCGCGCCCCCTCGCAGATCAGAACGTCTTCATCGGAAGCTCTCAGCTTGTATGCCATGTCTTTCTCTCCTTTTTATGATATCAGATGCCCGGCGCAAAATTGCCGTCCACAAACACGGGAATCTCCTGTCCGTCGTGGGTGGTGCCCACGATGGAGAGGTCCGGCGTGCCCACCATGAAGTCCACGTGGGTGATGGAGTCGTTGAGACCCCGGGCCTTCAGCTCGTCCTTGCTCATCTGCTGGCCGCCTTTCAGACAGGGATACGCCTCGCCGAAGGCGATGTGGCAGGCGGCGTTTTCGTCGAACAGGGTGTTGTAGAACAGGATCTTCTGGTTGGAGATGGGGCTGTCGTAGGGGACCAGCGCCACCTCGCCGAAGAAGCTGGC
>JAUNGH010000271.1 GCA_030524605.1 Oscillospiraceae bacterium
CCTGGATTCCCATCACCCAGCCGCGGGATGTGGAGCTGAAGGTCGCTGACGGCGTCGTGCAGTGCGATCCGGATCAGGATGTCCTTTATATCGCCCAAGTGGAGCGCCACGGAAAAGGCGGCAATATCGGCAAGGCCTTCATGGGTGGCTTCAAGCTGAAAAAAGGCGCCATCGCCTCCTCCATGGGGCATGACAACCACAACATCATCGTCATGGGCGCCAACCACGAGGATATGGCCGCGGCGGTCAATGAGGTGGCCAGACTTCAGGGCGGCCAGGTCTTTGTCGTGGACGGCGAGGTCATCAGCGAGATCCCCTTCCCGATCTGCGGCCTGCAGACAGATCTGTCTGCGGAGGAGCTGGCCGAGGAGAAGCGCGCCTTCAACGCGCATCTGTACGCATACGGCTGCGAGATCGGTTTTACCTGCATGTTCCTCTCCTTTATCTGTCTGGCGGCCATCCCGCTGTACGCCGTCACCGACAAGGGCTTCATCGACGTCCTTCAGCAGAAGGTCATCAACCCGGTCCTGGAAATTATGGAATGACCGTCTTCCGCTGGAAAAGAGTCATTTCTGTTGAGTATGTTGTAAATATGCATTCCCGGATAAACGGCATCCAAACAGCCGCCGTGCCCATCCGTGCAATCATATTCCGCGCCCGGAGCTGCCGGAGCTGCCGGAGGGCCGCATCAGGGAGCCAGGCATGAAGCCCGGGGATACTGGTGGTACTGCGGTCTTCGGCGCTACGGCTCCTGCCGCCGCACGGGCTTCGGGCGGCTGGTAATGTGCCTCACCGGCGTCAGCAACATCCGGGACGTGCCGCCCCATCCCCGCACGGTGGGCAGCGCGGAGTTTTGAGGCAGGAAAACGAAAAGGACGGCTGGATCAGCCGTCCTTTTTTTCATACTTTTTGAGAAGGTCTTCAATGGCTTCGTCAAACAGCCGTGTCTTTGGGATTCTAGTCTCCTCTGCCAGTTTATCGAATCCATCCATCAGTTCATTTTTGAGCGAAGACGTAAAGCGCGTTCGATTTACCAATACCGGATTTGCCATTATGATACACCACCTTATGCTATTTACTATAAAGTAGTAAAATTATAAAAACAACTAGTTGCACATAGCACTATATAGTGTTATTATAGAGACAGAGGTGGTAAATATGAACGACACACTGCGTATATTGAGCGGTCTGGCCCTGAAACTTCAAAGATCCAAAAAGAATCCACAGTGGGAACAGGCGGAAGAAACCTACGATCGTCTTCAATCGGAATTCCGGGCAGCGCACTGCGGGACCCCCGCCCTTTTGCACCAGACAGACGACCTGCTGTTCGCCCAGGGCCTGCTCTGCGAACAACAGGCCGAATTTCAGTTTCTCCTAGGCCTGCAAATGGGCCTGGAGTTGGGCAGCCTGGAACTGCTGAAGGACACGCAGGAAGGTGAAATCACCTTCCGTCCCAGTCCGTGAGCGGCGTTTACTACCCTGACGGGCGGAGCAAAAGTCACGCCGCAACGCGGCGTGGGAAACACACCCCCATTTTCTTTTTGAAGCGTCAAAAGGCAGAGACGGTAAACCGCCAAAAGAAGCTTGACGGCAAAAAAACGGTGTGTTATGCTTACCATAGCCGCCGAAACGGGAAGCCGCTTTGGCGGAAGCGGTATGACTGACGGAAGTGGATCGGGACCACATGAAGTACCGCGGGCGCGAAGGCGCCTGGAATGCCGACCGTCTGGGCGCACTGAATGTTCGGTGCGCCCTTTTTCTTTACCCGGGCCGCCGATACTTTTGAGGAGGACGTCTATCATGGAAATCAAAACCGACATCGAAATCGCCCAGTCCTGCGCCATGAAGCCCATCACCGAGATCGCCGCCACCGCCGGTGTGGACGGCCGGTATCTGGAGCTGTACGGCAATTACAAGGCCAAGGTGGACTACCGCCTGCTGCGGGAGAGCCCCCGGCCCGACGGCAAGCTGATCCTGGTCACCGCCATCAACCCCACCCCCGCCGGCGAGGGCAAGACCACCACCACCGTGGGCCTGGCTGACGCCATGCGCCGTTTGGGCAAGAACACCCTGGTTGCCCTGCGTGAACCCTCTCTCGGTCCCGTGTTCGGCGTGAAGGGCGGTGCCGCCGGCGGCGGCTATGCCCAGGTGGTTCCCATGGAGGACATCAACCTCCACTTCACCGGCGACTTCCACGCCATCGGCGCCGCCAACAACCTGTGCGCGGCGATGCTGGACAACCACATCCAGCAGGGCAATGCCCTCGGCATCGACGTCAAGCGCATCACCTGGAAGCGC
>JAUNGH010000272.1 GCA_030524605.1 Oscillospiraceae bacterium
GGGCAATGTGGACCAGTCCCTGGTGGAGGCCGCCCAGGTGGACGGCGCCACCAACATGCAGGTGTTCTGGAAGATCAAGTGGCCCCAGATGATGCCCACCACGCTGTACATCCTGGTCATCACCACCATCAATTCCTTCCAGTGCTTCGCACTGATCCAGCTGCTGACCTCCGGCGGCTCCGGCACCAACACGGTGATGTACTATATCTATTACACCGCCTTCAAGCTGACGGAAAAGGCCGGCCACTTCGGCTACGCCAACGCCATGGGCGTCATTCTGGCGATCTTCATCGGCCTGCTGTCCGCGCTCCAGTTCAAGCTGGCAAAAGAAAAGTAAGGGGGGAAGGGAACTATGAAGATTACATCGAATCGTACCAAGGCCTATCGGATCTTCAGCCTGATCGTGCTGATCATCCTGGCGTTCCTGTTTATCTTCCCACTGTACTGGATTGTCACCGGCGCTTTCAAGACCGGCCAGGACATCTATGCGGCGACGCCGCAGCTGTGGCCCAGCGAGTGGACCATGGCCAACTTTGAAAAGCTGTTCTCCCGCCGCTCCGCGCCCCTGTTCCAGATCGGCGCCCTGGCAGGCCCCACCGTTCCCGGCGTTATCCGCTGGCTGGTGAATACGGTGTTCATGTCCGTCATGGCCATGCTCCTCACCTGCCTCACCGCCGCCATGGCCGGTTACGCCCTGGCTAAAAAGCGGTTTGTGGGCCGCACCCTGCTGTTCTCCCTGATCGTGTGCGCCATGGCCCTGCCCAAGCAGGTCATCCTGATCCCGCTGCTGCGTGAGATGTCCGCCCTGCACCTGTGGGACACCCTGTGGGCAGTCATCTTCCCCACCGTCGGCTGGCCCTTCGGCGTATTTTTGATGAAGCAGTTTGCCGAGGGTATCCCCGGCGAGATCCTGGAGGCTGCCCGTGTGGACGGCGCCGGCGAGGTCCGCACCTTTGCCACCATCGTCCTGCCCATGGTCAAGCCCGGCGTGGGCGCTTTGGCCATCTTCACCTTCATCAACTCCTGGAACGATTATTTCATGCAGTTGGTCATGCTGGCCAGTAACGCCAACTACACCATCTCCCTGGGCATTGCCACCATGCAGGCGGAGACCTCCGTGGACTTGGGGCTCTTGATGTCCGGCGCTGCGCTGGCCGCCGTGCCCATCATCATTGTGTTCCTGGTCTTCCAGAAGTACTTCACCCAGGGCATCACCATGGGTGCTGTGAAGGGCTGATCGGGAAAAACCGCATCAAACGGCGATTTCCCGGCATACTGAAAAAGAATGGAGCGTTTGATCGTTATGAAAGACATCACCAAGTATCAGGGGATTTTCCCTGCGTTTTACGCCTGCTATGACGCTGAGGGGGCCATCAACCCCCAGGCGGTCCGGGAGCTGACCCAATATTTCGTGGACAAGGGCGTCAAGGGCCTGTATGTAGGCGGCTCCTCCGGCGAGTGCATCTATCAGAGCGTGGCGGAGCGCAAGCTGGTGCTGGAGAACGTGATGGCCGTTGCCAAGGGCAAGCTGACCATCATTGCCCATGTGGCCTGCAACAACACCGCCGACTCCCGGGAACTGGCCGCTCACGCCGAATCCCTGGGCGTGGACGCCATTGCGTCCATCCCCCCCATCTACTTCCACCTGCCGGAGCATGCCATCGCCAAGTACTGGAACGACATCTCTGACGCGGCCCCCAACACCGACTTCATCATCTACAACATTCCCCAACTGGCCGGCGTGTCCCTGTCCGTCTCCCTGATCCGGGAGATGATCAAGAACCCTCGCGTCGTGGGTGTGAAGAACTCCTCCATGCCCGTGCAGGACATCCAGATGTGGAAGGACGAGGGCATCATCGTTTTCAACGGTCCCGACGAGCAGCTGCTGGGCGGCCTGGCTATGGGCGCCGTCGGCGGCATCGGCGGCACCTATGGCGCCATGCCGGAGCTGTATCTGAAGATCCGCGAGCTGTTCCTGGCCGGCAGGATGGAGGAGGCCCGGGAGATCCAGAACGAGGCCTGCCGCATCATTTACAAGATGTGTTCCACCCACGGCAATATGTACGCCGTCATCAAGGCCATCCTCCGCAAGCAGGGCGGCCCCGACTGCGGCGGCGTCCGGCTGCCGCTGGCGCCTCTGACCGCCGCTGATGAAGCTGTGGTGGACGAGACCGCCGCCATGATCGCGGCCGCTATTGCCAAGTACTGCTGAAAACCATCGCGTAACAAAAGGAGAAACCATTATGAGGATTTATCAGGAGGCGGATTACGAGGCCATGAGCCGCCGGGCCG
>JAUNGH010000023.1 GCA_030524605.1 Oscillospiraceae bacterium
GTACCCCTTCCCCCGGCACTCCGGGCGGACGTACAGGTCCTCCAGATACAGGCCGGAGCGGCCCAGGAAGGTGGAGAAGTTGTGGAAGAACAGGGCGAAGCCCACCTCGTTCCCATCTTCCAGGGCGAAAATGACCTCGGCATTTTTCCGCCGGAACAGCTGGTCGGAAAGGACGGCCTCGTCCGCCACTACCTGGTCCAGCATATGCTCATACTCCGCCAGCCCCCGGATGAATTGCAGGATCAGGGGCGTGTCGGCTTCTGTTGCGTATCGAAAGGTCAGTTTCATCGGGTCACTCCTCACTTCTTGCGCCTGCGGCCTTATCTCTTTTTCCATCCAACGTGCCCATACCACTCCACATATAGGAAATATCCAACTGCGCAGCAGATCAGCCATACCTTTGCTGTTTCCACACTCACAGCACGCAGAAACACAAAAACTACGAAACCAAGCACCAACAGGAACCACAGGTATACATGGCGGGGCCTCGAAATGCGGAGACCTTTACCCGTTCCCGCTGTTCCTGCGGCAGCCGCCAATTCAGCACCGCCGCGATCCCCGCTTTTTCGAATGCTGCGCACCATTCTCTCTTGTTCACGGTGCCCTCATTTCAGCGTCACCACCGTCACGCCGCTCTCGCCCTCGCCGTAGACGCCCAGGCGGAAGTCCTTGACGGCCTTGTTCCGCCGCAGGATGTCGTGGACGGCCTTCCGCAGCGCCCCGGTGCCCTTGCCGTGGATGATGGTCACGGTCTCCAGGCGGCCCATGACGGCGGCGGAGAGGAAGTTCTCCACCACGCCCTCCGCCTCCAGGGTCTCCAGGCCCCGGATATCCAGCTCCCGGGCGGCGGAGGCCCGCAGCTGCCGGGCGGCGTTCTGGCGGACGGAGACGGCGGCCTTTTTCCTCTGGGCCGCCCGCTCGTCGTCCTCGATGAGCCGCACTTCATCGGCCCTGGCCTTCATCTTCAGGATGCCGGACTTCAATTGCAGCGTGCCGTCCTTGGATACGGAGACCACCTCTGCCGGGGTGCGGACGCCGGGGATCTCCACCAGGTCCCCCTCCCGGATGGGGCGGCTGGGCTTGGGGATGGGCTCCTGCCGGGCGTCGTGCCTGGTCACGGCGTCCTCCGCCTCGTTCAGCATCCGCCGCAGCTCCGCCCGGGCCTCGTTCTCGTTGGCCGCCCGCTCCGCCCGGGCCTGGGCCTTCCGCATTTCGCTGAGCTCCGCGAACACCTGGTCGGCGGCGGCCCGGGCGTCCCGCAGGATGCGCTTGGCCTCCGCCTCGCCCCGGCCCCGGGCGCTCTCCTTGGCCCGCTCCATCTGCTCCCGGAACTCCCGGGCCTTACGGGCGTCCTCCTCCCGCTGCTGATAGAGGCGGCCCACCTCCTGCTCCCGCTTTTCCAGAGCCTGACGCTTGGCCTCCAGCTGGGTGAGGATGTCCTCGAACCGGACGCTCTCGCCGCTCATCTGTACCCTGGCCGCCTCGATGACCCTGTCCGGCAGGCCCAGCCGCTTGGAGATGGCGAAGGCATTGGACTTGCCGGGGATGCCGATGAGCAGCCGGTAGGTGGGACTGAGGGTCTCCACGTCGAACTCGCAGGAGGCGTTCTCCACCCCGGCGGTGGTCATGGCAAAGGTCTTCAGCTCCGCGTAGTGGGTGGTGGCGGCCACCCGGGCCCCCGCCTGCCGAACGTTCTGGATGATGGCGATGGCCAGGGCCGCGCCCTCCACGGGATCGGTGCCCGCCCCCAACTCGTCGAACAGGATCAGGCTCTTTTTGTCCGCCTCCGCCAGGATGGCCACGATGTTCACCATGTGGGCGGAGAAGGTGGACAGGCTCTGCTCGATGCTCTGCTCGTCGCCGATGTCCGCCAGCACCCGCTCGTAGACGGAGACGGCGCTGCGGTCCGCCACCGGGATATGGAGGCCGCACTGGGTCATCAGGGTCAGCAGTCCCAGGGTCTTGAGGCTGACGGTCTTGCCGCCGGTGTTGGGGCCGGTAATAACCAGGGTGTCAAAGGTGTCCCCCAGCTCGATGTCAATGGGCACCGCCTTTTTGGCGTCCAGCAGGGGGTGGCGGGCTTTGCGCAGGCGGATGGCCCCGTCCCGCCGCACCTCCGGCCGCACCGCGTCCATTTTGTAACTCAGCTGGCCCCGGGCGAAGATCAGGTCCAGGTGGACCAGGGTATCGTAGTCCCACTGGATGTCCTCCCGGTGGGTCGCGCTTTCTGCGGACAGTTCTGCCAGAATGCGCTCGATCTCCTTCTGCTCCTTGGCCTCCAGCTCCACAAACTCGTTGTTGGCCTGGACGACCCCCATAGGCTCCACGAACAGCGTGGCGCCGGAGGAGGAGATATCGTGCACCAGCCCCGGCAGGCTGCCCTTGTGCTCCGCCTTGACGGGCACCACGAACCGGCCGTCCCGCTGGGTGATGATGGCCTCCTGCAAAATCTTTCCGTACGTCGGTGAGGAAATGATCTTCTGCAGGATCTGGCGGCTCTTGGCCTGGGCCGCCCGCATGTGGCGGCGGATGTCCGCCAGCTCGGCAGAGGCGGCGTCGGCAATGGTGTCCTCGTCGGGGATCGCACGCTTGATCTTCTCCTCCAGAAAGCGGTTGCCGTGGAGGGAGAGGAACAGGTGGTCGATGGCGGTCTTCTCCGCCGCCTCGTCGTTGAAGTACTCCCTGGCCCGCCGGGCGGCGGTGAGGAGATCGGCAATGGTCAGCAGCTCCCTTGTGTTCAGGGCGCCGCCCCGGTCCGCCCGGTCCAGGGCCTCCGCCACCGGCTTCACGCCGGAAAAGGACGGGCTGCCGTGGAGACCGATCATATCCCAAGCCGCGTCGGTCTGGTCCAGCAGGCGCAGCACCTCTTCCGGCTCCGTCTCGGGCCGGATGCGCAGGGCCTTCTCCTTGGCCTCGGCGCACACCGCCTGGCCGGACAGCAATTGCAGCACCCGGGGCAGCTCCAGGGTGCGGATGGATTTTTCAAACAGTTCGCTCATATTCGTTCCTCCCATGAGGGGATTTCACTTAACAGTTATTGGAGGGCATAGGGGTTCGGCTCCCCCAGGAGCCAGGGCAGACGGCAGTCGATGTCCATCTGGAAGCAGGGCCTGGGAAAATCCTCCGGGAGCAGCGCGCACTTCCGGGAGAAGGCCACGGAAAAACCCTTCCCGATGTCTACCCACGCCTCCAGCGGCAGCCCCACCTTCCAGGGGCCGCCGGCCCGGATGCTGCCGCAGAGGTGATACCAGCAGTCGGCATGGTGTGCCGCGGCGTCTCCGGCCTCTTCCAAATGTGTGACCTCTCCCGGCTTCTCCGGGTCCAGGCCCAGCGCGGCAAAAAAGCCCTTTGCCTCCGCCGGAAGCAGCTTCACCGCCTGTGCGAAATTCCGGCATCCGGCGCACCCGCAGGTGACCCAGGGGAGGGGATGGGCGCTGTAGTAGGCTCTGGTTGTCTCCACGTCCACCAGCAGGCGATAGGGGCCAAATACAAATTCCGTCATATTCCGCTCCTCTTTGTATAAATCCGGCAGGATTATACAAAATGTAGGCATTGAGCCTCACGGCCGGTGTGGGCAGGGCGGCTCTTGGGCCGGAGATCGTCCCGGCCCGCTCACACCTGCAGGCTTTTGTAAAAATCCAGCGTCCGGAAGCTCCGCTCCAGCTGCGCCGCGGCAAAGGCCTCCGCCGCGCCGGAGAGGCGCTTCAGCGCTTCTTCCCCCAATTTGAAGGAGTACAGCCGCTTCGGGTCCCCGTACACGATATGCCGCAGGGCCGCCAGGGAGTCCGGACACAGCGGCATGGACAGGGCGCTCTCCTTCACGCCGCACTTCCGGCACCGCAGCACGCCCTGCACCACATCCAGCAGCGGCTGCTCCGGGTCGGGGCAGCCGCAGTAGGCGCAGCTGTCCGCCAGGGGCTCGTAACCCGCCAGGCACAGCAGCTTGATCTCAAAGGCGGGCTTCACCAGGGCGGAGGGCTTGTGTAAAGCGGAAAGGGCGTACAGCCCATTCAGCAGGTGGCGCAGCAGCTCCGCCGCCGGGGTCTCCTCGGTGGTGACGCCCTCGGTCAGCTCCGCCATGTAAAAGCCCAGGGCCATGGCGTCCAGGTCGCTCCGCAGGCCGCTCCACAGCTCCAGGGTGGAGCCCTCGTTGGCGTAGTACCAGTTTCCCTTTTGATAGAGCGTCCACTCGGACCAGGCCAGGGACTGGGCGCAGGCGGCGAATTTGCAGCCCTTCCGCCGGGCGCCCCGGGCGATGACGGAGAGCTTGCCCCGCTCCGCCGTCAGGAGCGTCAGGATCTTGTCGGCTTCCCTGGTCTCGGTCTCCCGCAGGACAATGCCCCGGATGACGATGTACGGTGTGGGTGGCAATGCGGCCCCTCCCTTCCTGCAAGGTATGTTGGGCGGGGACTTGCCCCGCCCCGCGGGCGCTCAGAACATGGGCGGCAGGCCGCTGTCCCCCTCCACTGACCGATAGAGCATATAGGCCAGCGGCTCGCCCGTCATGCAGAACAGCTCCCAGAAAGGCTCGGATTCCATAGGGCAGACCTCCTTTTGGGAATAGTCTGCGAAAACGGTCGAATTTTATAGCTGGAAAAGTCCGGTCAGTCTGGAATGGCAAAATCCTCGGATTTGAACTTGCTGTAATACCGGCCCTTTTGGGCGGTGAATTTCAGCACGCAATAGTCCGGATCGGTGACCCCTTTCTGATAATACAGGGTGTCCCCGTTCCGCCAGATGCGCGCCCTGGCCTCGGCGGTCTCCAGCACCTCCACCGTGCCGGACAGGCTGACGCCCCGGAAAAAGCGGCTGTCCACAAAGTAGACGCTGGCCTTCGGATTCTCCCGGAAGGCCGTTACCTTATTGGAGGAAGTGTTGGTGGAAAACCAGAATACCCGGATGCCCTCCCGCTCCCGGGGCCGCAGCATGGCCCGGGCGGTGGGAAAGCCGTCCTTGTCGATATAGCTGATGAACGCCAGCTTTGCCTTGTCGGCCATCCCGCCGACGGTTTTTTCGGGGTCGCGCATCTGGAAAACCTCCTCAGTCGTCGTTATATCCGAAGGATCTCACATAATTCACATTGTCCCGCCAGTTTCGCCCCATAAAATCCACGGATTTTATGGGGGCCCCGGATTGCACCTGAGCGGTCAGGCAAAGCCCGCCCGCTCCAAGGTTTTGCTCCGCAAAACGCTTGTACGCCCTTTCCGGCGCGGCTCGCTCCCGCTCGCGGAAAACCGGCTCCGGGCGCTCCTTTGTTTATCGTTCAGTCGTCGTTATATCCGAAGGATCTCACATAATTCACATTGTCCCGCCAGTTTTCCTTGACCTTCACCCAGGTCTCCAGATACACCTTGGTGCCCATGAACTTCTCCATGTCATGGCGGGCCAGGGAACTGATTTTCTTCAGCATGGCCCCCTGCTTGCCGATGATGATGCCCTTGTGGCTGGCCTTTTCGCAGTAGATGGTGGCCTCCACATCCACCACGCCAGAATCCCGCTCGGAAAACTTCGTGATCTCCACCGCGGTGCCGTGGGGGATCTCCTTGTCCAGGCACAGCAGCAGCTTCTCCCGCAGCAGCTCCGCCACCACCTGGCGCTCCGGCTGGTCGCTGGTCTCGCCGTCAGGGAACAGCTGGGGGCCCTCCCCGGCGTATTTCCGCAGCTCCTTCATCAAATCGTCCAGGCCGTCGCCGGTGTGGGCGGAGATGGGGATGATGGCGTCAAAGCCGTCCCACGCCTCGTTGTACGCCGCGATGACCGGCAGCAGCGCCGCCGGCTCCACGGTGTCGATCTTGTTGATGCACAGGATGGCGGGGATGTGCTCCTCTTGGATGCGCTGGATCAGGGCCAGCTCCGGGCCGCCCACATGGGCGATGGGCTCCACCAGCAGCAGGGCGCAGTCCACGTCGCTGAGGCTGGAGGTGACGACCTTCACCATGTAGTCCCCCAGGGCGGACTTGGGCCTGTGGAGACCCGGGGTATCCAGCAGGATATACTGGGTGTCGTCCCGGTTCACGATGCCGTAGATGCGGTTCCGGGTGGTCTGGGCCTTGTTGGAGACAATGGCGACCTTTTCGCCAACCAAAGCGTTGGTCAGGCTGGACTTGCCCACGTTGGGGCGGCCGCAGACGGTGATCATGGCAACGTTTTTGATGTCAGACATAAGGTGATCCTCAACTTTCTTTTGAGCGTTCTGATTTACAGCCTGCCGGTCCTCCGGCAGGTATGCAGCAGTTTTTCCAGGCGGCTGCGGTTATACCGCTGGATCATGGAAAAGGGCAGGTTGCACAGGCCGATGACGGCGGCAATGGCCGCGAACAGCGGCAGATTGGCCGCCGGATCATCGCACAGCAGGCAGAACAGCAGGGACAGCCATCCCAGCAGAGCGATGCCCTCATGGATGACCTCCGCCCGGCAGGTGTTGAAGATGAATTCCTCCAGATACCCGGCGGACAGGGTCTTTCGCAGATGCCGCTTGTCAAAGTCGTTGTTGAACTGGGGCAGGCGGTCCTTCCATTTGGGCAGGCCGATGCGCCGGTACCAGCGCATCTCTCCGGCGCCGACGGCAAAACGGGGGCGCCGGTGGTCGAACCACCGCTGCCGGACTGTTTGCGGCAGGTGGGTCAGCAGGCCCGCAAAGCCGAAGTGCAGGCCCAGCCAGAAGGCCGTATTCAACAAGGTCAGTGCCCAGGCCGGCATAGCGCCCCTCCTAAAACCACATGGCCGTCTCCTGCCGGAACTTCGGCGCCGGGCCGTCCGCATAGGGGTCGTACCGCCCGATGCTGCACCCGAACTCCTGCAGGAAGGCGATCTTCCCATTTTCCCACTTCACGAGGGACAGCCCGTCAAATGCCTGCTCCGTCCCGTCGGACATCCGGCAGCGGAAAAACCACTCCGCCACCGTCTGGTTGTCCCGGTGGAAATACTGCCTGATGTCCCACGTCAGGACCTTTCCCCGGGTGTTCCACTCGGCAAACCAGAGGCGGATTTTCTCCGCGCCGCGGTACTCCGGGCCCCAGCTCTCGATATACACCGCATCCTTCGTGAAAAGCTCCGCGATCCCGGTGTCCCTGCCGCGCAGCCACATGCCGAACCAGCGGCGGATGGTCTGTTCCCGTTCTTCCATAGCTCCCCTCCGCGCGGTATCCCTCATTCCAGCATCTTCTTCAGATACTGCCCCGTATAGCTGGCCCCGCAGGCCGCCACCGTCTCCGGCGTGCCGGTGCAGACCACCGTGCCGCCGCCGTCGCCGCCCTCGGGGCCCAGGTCGATGAGCCAGTCGGCGCACTTGATGACATCCAGATTGTGCTCGATGACCACCACGGTGTTTCCGTTGTCCACCAGCCGCTGGAGGACCTCCAGCAGCTTGCGCACATCGTCGGTGTGCAGGCCCGTGGTGGGCTCGTCCAGGATATAGATGGTCTTGCCGGTGGCCAGCTTGGAAAGCTCTGTCGCCAGCTTCACCCGCTGGGCCTCGCCGCCGGACAGCTCCGTGGAGGGCTGGCCCAGCTTCACATACCCCAGGCCCACGTCCTGCAGGGTCTGCAGCTTGTTGCGGAGCTTGGGAAGGGCGGAGAAGAATTCCACGCCCTCGTCCACCGTCATGTCCAGCACCTCGGCGATGTTTTTGCCCTTGTAATGGACCTCCAGGGTCTCCCGGTTGTACCGCCTGCCCTTGCAGACCTCACAGGGGACGAAGATGTCCGGCAGGAAGTGCATCTCGATTTTCAGCACGCCGTCGCCGGCGCAGGCCTCGCACCGGCCGCCCCGGACGTTAAAGCTGAACCGCCCCGGGCCGTAGCCCCGGCTCTTGGCCTCCTGGGTGGAGGAGAACAGGTCCCGGATGTCGTTGAACAGGCCCGTGTAGGTGGCGGGGTTGGACCTGGGCGTCCGGCCGATGGGGCTCTGGTCGATGCTGACCACCTTGTCCAAATGCTCCAGCCCGTCGATGCGCTCGCACCTGCCGGGATGGACCTTCATGCGCATCAGGTCCGCCCCCAGGCGCTTGAACAGCACCTCGTTCACCAGGGAGCTCTTGCCGCTGCCGGAGACGCCGGTGACCACCGTGAAGGTGCCCAGGGGGAAGTCCACGTCGATGCCGCGCAGGTTGTTCTCCGCCGCGCCCACCACCCGCAGGAACTTCCCGCTGCCGGGGCGGCGCTCCGCCGGGACGGGGATCCTCCTTTTGCCGGAGAGGTACTGCCCCGTCAGGGAGTCAGGGTTTGCCATGACCTCCGCCGGCGTGCCGGCGGCCACCACATGGCCGCCGTTGACCCCGGCGCCGGGACCGATGTCGATGAGGTAGTCCGCGGCGCGCATGGTGTCCTCGTCATGCTCCACCACCAGCAGCGTGTTGCCCAGATCCCGCAGGTTCCGCAGGGTGCCCAGCAGCTTGTCGTTGTCCCGCTGGTGCAGGCCGATGGAGGGCTCGTCCAAAATATACAGCACGCCCATCAGGCTGGAGCCGATCTGGGTAGCCAGGCGGATGCGCTGGCTCTCGCCGCCGGACAATGTCCCGGCGCTGCGGCTCAATGTCAGATAGCCCAGGCCCACGGACTGCAGAAAGCCCAGCCGGGACCGGATCTCCTTCAAAATCCGGTCGGCGATCAGGTGCTGCTGGTGGGTCAGTTCCAGCTTTTCCACCCAGGCAAGCTCGTCCGCCACGGACATGGTGGTGAAATCGTGGATGTTCCTGTCCCCGACCGTCACCGCCAGGGACTCCTTTTTCAGCCGCTTTCCCTTGCAGGCGGGGCAGGGGCACTCCGCCATCATCTCCTCCAGCTCCCGCTTGCTGGCGTCGCTCTGGGTCTCCCCGTAGCGGCGCTCGATGTTGTTGCAGATGCCCTCGAAGGGCTGGTGCAGCACGCCCTTGCCCCGGGGCTGGTCATAGTGCAGCTCCAGCTTTTCCCCCTTGGTGCCGTAGAGGATGATGTCCCGCGCCTCGTCCGTCAGCTCGTTCCAGGGGGTGGACAGGGAGAAGCGGTACTTCTTGGCCAGGGCGTCAAAATACATGCGGGAGATGCCGTCGGAGCGGATATTGCCCCAGCCGCTGGCCTGGATGGTGCCCTCCAGGATGGACAGGCTGCCGTCCGGCACGATGAGGGCGGGATCCACCTTCAGCTGGCTGCCCAGGCCCGTGCAGGTGGGGCAGGCGCCGAAGGGGTTGTTGAAGGAGAACATCCGGGGCGTCAGCTCCTCGATGGAGATGCCGCAGTCCTCACAGGCGTAATTCTGAGAGAACATCAGGTCCCGCTCCTCCCGCAGGAGGTTGATGACCACCAGCCCGCCGGAAAGAGCGGAGGCGGTCTCCACGCTGTCCGTCAGCCGCTGCTGGATATCCGGGCGGATGATGAGGCGGTCGATGATGATCTCGATGTTGTGCTTCCTGTTCTTCTCCAGCTTGATCTCCTCATCCAGCTCGTACAGGTTCCCGTCCGCCCGGACGCGGACGTAGCCGGAGCGCTTGGCGTCCTCGAAGATCTTGACGTGCTCGCCCTTCTTGCCCCGGATGACGGGGGCCATGACCTGGATACGGGTACCCTCCGGCAGGGAGAGCACCTGGTCGATGATCTGGTCGATGGTCTGCTGCTGGATGACCTTGCCGCACTTGGGGCAGTGGGGCGTGCCCACCCGGGCCCACAGCAGGCGGAGATAGTCGTAGACCTCCGTCACCGTGCCTACGGTGGAGCGGGGGTTTTTGCTGGTGGTCTTCTGGTCGATGGAGATGGCCGGGGACAGGCCCTCGATATAGTCCACGTCGGGCTTGTCCATCTGGCCCAGGAACATCCGGGCATAGGAGCTGAGGGACTCCACATACCGCCGCTGGCCCTCGGCGTAGATGGTGTCGAAGGCCAGGGAGGATTTGCCGGAGCCGGACAGGCCCGTCATAACCACCAGCTTGTCCCGGGGGATGGTGACGTCGATATTCTTCAGATTGTTGGCGCGGGCGCCTTTGACGATGATCTTATCTTGCATGGGTGGTTCTGTTCTCCTTGAAAAATTATTCCAGACGGACGCCGCCGCAGACGCCCTCCAGGGCTCCGGGGGCCAGGGGGCGGCCCAGGACATAGCGGTCCCCGGCATGGGTCTCGTTCCGCAGGCCATACTCCGTCACGGGACGAAAGCCGAAGCGGCCGTAATAGGCCGGGTCGCCCACCAGAAAGACGCAGGCGTAGCCCTGGTTCCGCCCCCGGCGCATACCCTCGTGCAGCAGCCGGGCCCCCAGGCCGCAGCCGCGGTTTTGCAGGCGGACGCACAGGGGCGCCGCCATCAGGGCGGAGAGCGGTTTGCCCGCGCCGGCCAGCAGGCGGGTCTCCGTCAGCATGACATGGCCCAGGAGAACGCCGGATTCAGCCTGCGCCACCAGCTCCAGCTCCGGCCGGTAGCTGGGGCGGGCGCGGAGGGCGGTGACGAAATCCTGCTCAGTGCCGTCGGAGACCTTTGCCGTTTGGAAGGCGGTTTTCACCAGGTCGTAAATGGCCGGATAATCAGCCGGGGCGGCTTGGCGGATATGCATGGCGGGGCTCCTTTCTCTGCTTCAGTGGGGCAATTTTGCCGGGAGTATGGGAGTGGCGGGCGGGCCTCCTCACCGCACGTCCGTGCGCCCCAGCAAATACTCGGTCGTCACTCCAAAATAATCCGCCAGGGTGCACAATGTCAAGACCGGAACATTGATTTCCCCATGTTCCATGCGTTGATAGTTGCGAAGCGTCATTTCCAGCAGATCTGCCATCTCCCGCTGCTTCAATTCCCTTTCCTGGCGCAGCTCCCGCAGACGCTTCCCCAATTCCTTCAAAATATCCATAAAAACTCCTTGACTTGCGCAGTTTCATGTCGTATAATCACATTACGACATATAATGACGTATTTTTTTGGGGGGTACAACTATGAATCCGATTTACGAAAAACTCTTCGACACCTACGGTGACTCCACTCTGCGGAACATCGGTGTCTACGACGAAGCCGAAATGGACGCTGAAATGGAAAAGCTGCCGCTGGATAAAGCTACCAAAATCGCCCTGAGCAACATCCTCTTCCAATATTACTACCGCTGGTCCACCGACGCCTTCACCCTGGGCCTCCACCTGGGGCTATCCCTGCTCCACGATAATATCCGCCGTGCCCGCCCGCAGCAGATCTAACAGCGCCTGAGGCGCCACCTCCAGCTGGGCGCCGATCTTTCCGGCGGAGATGTAAATCGTCTCATAGTCCGTCGCCGTCTCATGGAACACCGTGGGGTACTGCTTCTTCATCCCCACCGGGCTGCACCCGCCCCGGATATACCCGGTGACGGCGCTGATCTCCGCCACATGGAGCAGCTCAATGGACTTCTCCCCCACCGCCCTGGCGGCCTTTTTCAGATCCAGATTCTCCGCCACGGGCACCTCGAACACATAGATCCCCTTGGACGCCCCCCGGGCCACCAGGGTCTTGAAGCCCCGGGCCGGGTCCTGCCCCAGGGCCCGGGCCACATGGACGCCATATTCCCGGGTGCCCTCCGGCCCCTCGCCCTCCTCATAAAAGCGGGCGGTGTAGGGGATCTTCTTCTGATCCAGGATGCGCATCACATTGGTCTTTTCCTCTTTCTTTTTTGCCATGTTTCACCTCAGGATATACACGCCCGCCAGGACGCACAAAATACCGGTCACGGTGGCGGGGCCCATGGGCTCGCCAAATACCAGGACGCCCGCCAGGGACGCCACCACCGGCTCCAGGCTGGCCATGATGGCCGCCTTGCCGGACTCCACCCGGGCCAGGCCCCGGGTGTAGAAAATATAGGGCAGCACGGTGGAAAACACCACCAGCCCCGCCGCCAGCAGCCACATCCGGGGCGCGGCCAGGGCTTGGGCCATCCGCGCCGGACGCAGCAGCACCAGCGACGCGGGGCCCGCGAAGATAAACGTCCAGACCGTGACGGTCATGGAGCTGTAATGGGCCAGGGCGTAGCGGCCGAAGATGCTGTACAGCGCGTAAAAGAACCCGGCCCCCAGGCCCAGCAGGATGCCCGGCACGGTGACGCTCAGATCCCCGGCAAAGACGCCGCAAACCAGAGCGCAGCCCGTCAGCGTCAGCGCCAGGGCCAGCAGCTTCTTTTTCGTGACGGGCTCCTTCCACAAAATCGCGGACAGCACCACCACGAAGGACGGGGCGGTGTACAGCAGGATGGACGCCACCGCCAGGGAGCAGATCTTCTGGCAGGTAAAGTAGCACATGGTGAAGAACAGTACGCTGACCACGCCGGTGCCCAGAAAGTACTTCAAATGCTCCCGCCTGACGCGGAACACGCTGCGGTCCCTGACGGCAAACACCGCCAGCAGCAGCGCCATGCCGCCGCAGTTCCGCACCACCACGATGTCCGTGGGGGTGAGGCCGCCGGCCATCAGATTCCGGTTCCAAAGCCCGATCACGCCCCACAGGGCGGCCGCCGCCAGAATGGCGGCATAAGCCCCCCGGGGGCTTTTTTCTGTCTCTGTCATCTCCATCGGGTCAATCCTCCCATACCGCGCCGTTTCCGGTGGTGGTGTAATAAAATGTGTCGTTCTGGATGCACAGCACCAGGTCAGGCCGGTACGCCGCGATATAGTCCCGCAGGCTCATCTCGTCGTAGTGCCGCAGGTCCAGGATGCGGGTCTCGTCAAAGGAGGCGTACAGCAGCGTCTCCAGGGCGTTGGTGAAGGAGTCCCCGAAGATCAGCACGTCCGGCAGGTCCGGCCGGTTGGTCTCCAGCACCGTCTCGGCAAAGTCGCCGCCCATGTACAGGTTGTACGTGGTGGGCAGATCATCCGCCGCCGGGGTGACGAACAGGGGCTTCTCACTGGGCTGGCCGTTGTCGGTGCGGGTGAAGGCCACCGGATCCCTCTGGACGCCGATGACCGCCTTGTCCGTGTTGGGCCACAGGTTGTACAGCTTGCGGTTGCGGGAGCCGATGTAGGGGTTGGGCAGCTCCACCAGATCAATGTCGTCCTCTGTCAGCACCGGCAGTTCCCAACCGTCCGCCGCCAGGGCGTCCAGAATGGCGCGGTAGGCGGCGTAAGCACCGTAGTAGTTGTAGTGATGGTCCACGGCGGGGTAATACGCCGCCGGATGGCCCAGCCCGTCGTACACCGCGCCCATGTCCAGGAAGCGGACGCCCCGCTCTGTCAGCGCGCCGGCAAAGGCGGCGTCCGCCGTCTCGTACTCGGCGGCGTGACCGGCCAGAAAGGCCGGGTACCAGCCGCCGCAGTAGACCCTCTGCTCCGGAAAGCCGACATAGTAGAAGCTGCCGCCGCCCGCCTCAATGTGGGCGTTCAGCTTTTGCAGGTCCTCTGCGATGTCCGCCGCCTGTTGGGCGTATTCCTCCGGGGACTGTTCTTCGTAGTCCATGAAGGGCAGCAGCACATCCTCCGTCACCACGATCTCGTTGACCACCGGGCGTTTCAGGACATCCATCTGCACCCTGGTATCCGCCTTCAGCAGCGTGGTGCGGCCGGGGATGTGGTCGGAGTACCAGCTCTCAAAATCCGCGCCGAAACTGCCGTCCCACAGACCGGCCCAAGTCAGGGCGGGGCGCTCCGCCAGGGCGCGGTTTTCGTAGTAGGCGCTGGTCTCCTGATGGGACCACAGCGCCACACCCGCCGGAACCGCCAGCAATGCGGCCAGCATGCATGCCAGAAAGGCCCTGTTGAGATATTTCAGCATCACAGGCCTCCTCAGAATTGGAAATACAGGAACGAGCGGAAGGTGGAGCTGAGCAGCCGCACGGCGGACAGGCCCAGCAGCCCGAAGGCCAGCACCTTGGGGCCGAGGGCCAGCGTCAGCGCGGCGCTCCGGCTCCCCTGCTCTTGTTTCGCCGTCAGCCCCGCCCGGAGCCAGTTTTTCACCGGCAGGGCGGCGGGAATGGCCGCCAGCAGCTCCCAGCGGAATTGGCGGAGATAATATTCCGCCTCGCCGCTCCACAATCCCCCGGGGGCGAAGCCGAACATGGCGGAGACCATCTCCCCCGCCTGCCCCAAACCGGCGGAGCGGAACAGCACCCAGCCCACAGTGATGAGGACCAGTGCGTACAAATGCCGCAGGGGGTTGGGCAGCCTGTCCAGCGTCCGGCCCCACAGGAACCGCTCCCCCATCAGCAGGGCGGCGTAATACAATCCCCACAGCACGAAGTTCCAGGCCGCGCCGTGCCACAGGCCCGTCAACAGCCAGACCGCCAGCAGATTGACGATCTGCCGCCCTTTGGCGCAGCGGTTGCCGCCCAGAGGGATGTACACATAGTCCCGGAACCAGAAGGACAGCGTCATGTGCCACCGCCGCCAGAACTCTGCGGCGGACTTGGCAACATAGGGGTAGTTGAAATTCTCCGGCAGGCGGAAGCCGAACACCCGGCCCAGGCCCAGGGCCATGTCCGTGTAGCCGGAAAAGTCGAAGTACAGCTGCAGGGTGTAGGCAATGGCCCCCAGCCAGGCCAGGGCCACCGTCAGCCGGCCGCCTGCGGCAAAGGCCCCGTCGGCAATTCTCCCCAGGGCGTCCGCCAGCAGCACCTTTTTCGCAAGGCCGAAGCAAAAGCGCACCGCGCCGCCGGCGGCGTCCGCCGCCGTCTCCCGCCGGTCCGCCAGGGCCGGGGCAAACTCGCCCCAGCGCAGGATAGGCCCCTGCAAAAGCTGGGGGAAGAAGGCCATGAACAGTGTCAGCCGGGGCAGACTGCACTCCGCCGGGACGGTCCCCCGGTAGACATCCGCCAGGTACGCAATGGCCTGGAAGGTGAAAAAGGAGATGCCGGCGGGCAGCACGACGGCGGGCACAGCCGCGTCCAGGCCCAGGGCGTTCAGGTTGTCCAGCAGGAAGCCGGTGTACTTGAAATAGCCCAGCATCCCCAGGTCCAGGACCAGCGCCGACACCAGCGCCGCCCTCCGGTGCTTTCGCCCGGGCGCCGCCAGCAGGGCCGCAGCCCAGTTCAGCACACAGGAGCACAGCAGCACCGGCAGCAGCCGGACGCCGCCCCAGCAGTAGAACGCCAGACTGAACAGCAGCAGGACGGCATTCCGTCCTCCCCGCAGCCGGGCCGGTATCAGGAAATAGCACAGCAGCGCCAGCGGCAGGAAGCCGAACAGAAACGCCATACTGCTGAACGCCATGAGATCACTTCTCTTTCATAGGGGGTATGGGAACTGCCGCAGGGCCCCGGATGCCGCAGGCGCTCCGAAAACAGGACAGCATCAGGGGAAGGGCCGCATCCCGCATGACCGGCAGGGTCATGGCCGCCAGCAGGAGCGGGCCGGCCTTTTGACGGCCTTCCCTCCGCAGCGGGTCTCCTTTCAGCCTCCCAAAATTTCTCTCTGCACGTATTTGGGCAGCTTCTCCAGAACGGCCCGGTGGGACGATTCGCACAGCTCCCGCAGGACCTCATCCGGCAGATCGCCGTCCAGAAGGCAGGCAATCCAATTGCGCTTGTCGGTGTAAAAGCCTGGCAAAATCTCCGGGTACTGCGCCCGCAGCAGCTCCGCCTTTGCCGGGCCGCATTTCAGATTCACCAGGTCGTGGCCGCCGTAGGTCCTGTGCTCCGGCCCCGGCGAGCAGACGGCGGCGAACAGCCTGCCCCGGAGCATGTAGCGGAACCACTGCCACTCCGGCTTGTAGTCCTTCTCCGCCCCCGGGAGGGACAGGAGGTATTCGTCCAGCCATTCGTATTTCACAGGGCGGCTCCTTCCCCGCTGCAATAGCGGTCCTCCGCCCATTCGGCGGGGTTGGTGTCGATGTAAGTCCAGATGCGTAGAAAGTCGCTTTCATTCCGAACAATGTGGTCGTAGAAAGAGGGTTGCCAGATAGAAGCGCCAATCCTGGGGGTGGTGATAGATTTAATCCCACCCACAATAGTCTGCACCGTAGGGCGGGCCGCCCCCGGCCCGCCGCTGTCTTCAGACTCCATCCGCAGCAACAAATGGACATGACTGGGCATGATGACATCATGCTCCAATACAACGCCGGGGTATACGGCGGGGATATTTTGAATCAGCGTGTCCACGATTTCCCCATAGGCGGTTAGCACCACCCGCGGCGGGGCGGGGGCACCCCGCCCTACGGAGGATAACAGGCACCGCTTGTCTTTTGTGCAGAAAGTCACGAAATAGGCGCCAGCCTGAGAATAATCGTACGCCTTCAATCTCGGATGCTTCCGCTTCGGTCTCTCGTCCATCACTTCTGGCCCCGCAGCTCGATGATCCTGTCACGCAGCACGGCGGCGTACTCGAATTCCAGCATCTTGCTGGCCTCCCGCATCTCCTTTTCCAGCTTGGCGATCTCCTCCGCCCGCTCCTGCTCGCTGAGCTTCCGCTTCTTCCGGCCCCGGATGGTCTCCTCCTCCGCGGTTTTGGAGATCTCCAGCACCTCCCGGACGCCCTTGATGATGGTCTTGGGCACGATGCCGTGGGCCTGGTTATAGTCATTTTGTATCTTCCGGCGGCGCTCGGTCTCGTCCATGGCCGCCCGCATGGAGGGCGTGATCTCGTCGGCGTACAGGATGACCAGGCCCTCCGCGTTCCGGGCGGCCCGGCCGATGGTCTGGATGAGAGACGTCTCACTGCGGAGAAAGCCCTCCTTGTCCGCGTCCAGCACGGCCACCAGACTGACTTCGGGAAGGTCCAGGCCCTCCCGCAGCAGGTTGATACCCACCAAAACGTCGAACTCCCCCAGCCGCAGGTCCCGGATGATCTCCATCCGCTCGATGGTCTCCACGTCGGAGTGCATATACCGCACCCGGATGCCGGCGTTTTTGAAATACTCCGTCAGGTCCTCCGCCATCTTCTTGGTCAGGGTTGTCACCAGCACCCGCTCGTTTTTCGCGGCCCGGGCCCTGATCTCCTCCATCAGATCGTCGATCTGGCCGGTGACGGGCCGCACCTCCACCCTCGGGTCCAGCAGGCCGGTGGGGCGGATGACCTGCTCCACCACCTGGTCCGCCCGCTCCCGCTCGTAAGGGCCGGGGGTCGCCGAGACGAACACCGCCTGGCCGATGCGCTCCTCGAACTCCTCGAACTTCAGCGGCCGGTTGTCATAGGCGCAGGGCAGGCGGAAGCCGTATTTCACCAGGCTGTCCTTCCGGGCGTGGTCGCCGTTGTACATGGCCCGCACCTGGGGCAGCGTCACGTGGCTCTCGTCCACGAACAGCACAAAGTCGTCGGGGAAGAAGTCCAGCAGGGTCATGGGGGCCGACCCGGCGGGCCGGTCGGAGATGATGCGGGAGTAGTTCTCGATGCCGGAGCAGTAGCCCAGCTCCGCCATCATCTCCATGTCGTACTCCGTCCGCTGGCGGATGCGCTGGGCCTCCACCAGCTGGTTGTTGTCCGTAAAGTATTTGACCTGCTCTTCCATCTCCTCCCGGATCTGGCCGATGGCCCGGTCCATTTTGTCCTTGGTGGTGACATAGTGGCTGGCGGGATAGATGGCGATGTGGTTCAGCACCCGGTTCACGGAGCCGGTCAGGGGATGAAAATCGCTGATGCGGTCGATCTCGTCCCCGAAGAACTCCACCCGGATGGCGTGGTCCTTGTAATAGGCGGGATAGATCTCCACCGTGTCGCCCCGGACCCGGAACATGTTCCGCTCAAAGGCGATGTCGTTGCGCTCATAGCGGATCTCCACCAGCCGCCGCAGCAGCTCGTCCCGGTTCCACTCGGCCCCCGCCCGCAGGGACACCACCAGCTTGGCGAAGTCGTCCGGCTCGCCCAGGCCGTAGATGCAGGAGACGGAGGACACCACAATCACGTCCCGCCGCTCCAGCAGGGC
>JAUNGH010000273.1 GCA_030524605.1 Oscillospiraceae bacterium
CCTTGCGCTCGCCGGCCTGGATCTGGTCGAACAGGTTCTCCAGGGAGACCTTCTGGACGGGCGCTGCGGCCTTGGCTTTCTCCTCGGCCTTGCGCTGCTCCACCAGTTCCCGCGCCATGCGCTCGTCGGCCACGGCGAAGAAGGGGCTGCCGGCGGTGGGGGCCTCGCTGAGGCCCGCGATCTCCACGGGGACGGAGGGGCCGGCCTCGGTCAGACGGTTGCCCTTGTAGTCCAGCATGGTGCGCACGCGGCCCACGGCGGTGCCCGCGATGATGATATCGCCCTGCTTCAGCGTGCCGTTCTGCACCAGCAGGGTGGCCACGGGGCCCCGGCCCTTGTCCAGACGGGCCTCGATGACGGTGCCCTGGCCTGCCCGGTTGGGGTTGGCCTTCAGCTCCTGGATCTCCGCCAGCAGCACCAGGTTTTCCAGCAGATTGTCGATGCCGATGTTCTGCTTGGCGGAGACCCGGCAGCAGATGGTCTCGCCGCCCCACTCCTCGGGCACCAGGCCGTGTTCGGTCAGCTGCTGCATGACGCGGTCGGGGTTGGCGTTTTCCTTGTCGATCTTGTTGATGGCCACGATGATGGGGATGTTGGCCGCCTTGGCGTGGTTGATGGACTCGATGGTCTGGGGCATGATGCCGTCGTCCGCCGCCACCATCAAAATGGCGATGTCGGTGATCATGGCGCCCCGGGCGCGCATGGAGGTGAACGCCTCGTGGCCCGGAGTGTCCAGGAAGGTGACGGGCTTGCCGTTCACCTGCACCTGATAGGCGCCGATATGCTGGGTGATGCCGCCGGCCTCTCCCGCGGCGACGCTGGTGTTGCGGATGGTGTCCAGCAGGCTGGTCTTGCCGTGATCCACGTGGCCCATGACCACCACGACGGGGGCGCGGGGGACCAGGTCCTCCGGCTTATCCTCGTGGACGTCGATCAGCTTCTCCTCGATGGTGACGACCACTTCCTTCTCCACCTTGCAGCCCATCTCCTCAGCGATGATGGCGGCGGTGTCGAAGTCGATGATCTGGCTGAGAGAGGCCATGACGCCGTTCTTCATCAGGCACTTGACCACCTCGGCGCCGGTCTTCTTCATGCGGGAGGCCAGCTCGCCGACGCTGATCTCGTCGGGAATCTGGACCTTGACGGGGGCCTTCTTGGCGATCTCCAGCTGGAGACGGCGCATTTTCTCCGCCTCGTCCTGGCGGCGCTTGTTGGAGAAGGTCATGCCGCCCTTGCGCTGGTTGCTGTTGCGGAACTTCTCCTTGCCGCCCTTCTGCTGCATCCGCTGACCCCGCTCGCCGCCCAGGTCCTCCAGGCGCTCGTCGTACTTGGCCAGGTTCACGTCGCCGCCCTTGCGGGTGTCCACGATCTTCTTCTGGGGCACGCGGCTGCTGGGCTGCTGGACGGCGGGCTTGGCGGGCGCCGCCTGCTGGGCAGCAGCTGCCTGCTGGGCGGGTGCCGCCTGCCTGCCGCCCTGCTGGGGTACGGCCTGCTGCGCAGGCTTCCCGGCGGGCCTTGCCTGCTGAGACGCCGCCTGCTGGGCGGGCGCGGCCTTCTGCTGCGCCGGCTGCTGACCGGAGACCGGCCTCTGGGCGGGTGCCGCCTGCTTGGGCTGCTCCTGATAGGTGTCCGCAAAGATCACCTGGATGCCGGAGACCTGGTTGTGCTGCGTCAGATAGTCGAAGATGACGGACAGCTCATGGTCCGTCAGGACCTGCATGTGGTTCTTCGGCGCGGCCACATACTTGGTCAGAATTTCGGTAATGGTCTTGGTGGGCAGGCCGAAATCCTTCGCCACCTCATGGACCCGATATTTCTCAATACCCAATAAAAACACCTCGTTATGCTCCAACCCAAGGGCTGGGGAAATTTTTGGATCAGTGCGTTCAGCCTTCCTTTTTCCGAACGGAGCCCGCATGGCGGAAGGAGCCCTTGCCCTTTTTCACCGGGCGGCTGTGGGCGTAGGGGTTTGGTTTTGCCCTTGGTTTGGGGCGGTTTTCTTTGGAGGGACGGGACTTGCGGGCGGGGCTTTGCGGCGGCGCGTCCTTTGCCGCCGGGGGCCTGTGGGGCCTGACGCCGCCCTTGCCGGAGGGAGCGGCCTCACGGGGCGGCTCCGGCCCGGGGGGAGCGGCAGGCGGGGCCTTTTTCGGCTTGTATCTGCCGGTGCGCACGTTTTTCTCATGGGCCAGCTGCTCGGCCCGGCGCTCCGCCGCCCGTTTGGCCTTCAGGTCCAGCCTGGCGGCGGCCTCGCCGTACT
>JAUNGH010000274.1 GCA_030524605.1 Oscillospiraceae bacterium
TGGCGGGCATGGCGGCCTTTTTCTCCGCCCTGTTCGGCACGCCGCTGACGGCGGCGATTTTTTCCATCGTGGTCATCAGCATCGGCGTGGTATACCACGCCGCCATGTTCCCCTGTCTGACCGCCGCGCTGACGGCCTACGCCGTCTCCGTGGCCCTGGGGGTGGACCCCACCCGCTTCACCGTGGAGATGCCGGAGCTGAGCGTGGGCATGATGCTGCGGATGGCGGTGCTGGCGGCGCTGTGCGCCCTGGTGTCTGTGCTGTTCTGCGGGATGATGCACTTCTTCGAGCATCTGATGGCCCGCCGGCTTGCGAATCCCTGGCTGCGGGCGGCAGTGGGCGGTCTTGCCGTCATTGCGCTGACCTGGCTCTGCGGCACCACGGATTACAACGGCGCCGGCATGGAGGTGGTCGCCGCCGCCGTGGAGCAGGGAACCGCCCGTCCGGCGGCCTTTCTGCTGAAGATGCTGTTCACCGCCGTCACCCTGGCTGCCGGATTCAAGGGCGGCGAGGTGGTGCCCTCCTTCTTCGTGGGGGCCGCCTTCGGCTGCGTGGCGGGGCCCCTGCTGGGCATTCCGCCGGGAGCCGCGGCGGCGGTGGGGCTGGTGGCCGTGTTCTGCGGCGCCACCAACTGCCCCATGGCCTCCACGCTGCTGTCCATCGAGCTGTTCGGCGACGGGGGGCTTCTGTACTTCGCCCTGGCCTGTGTGGTCAGCTATATGCTCTCCGGCTACAGCGGCCTGTACTCCAGCCAGACCATCCTCTATTCCAAGCTGAAGGCCCAGTACATCAACGTCCACACCAACGCCCACCGGGTGGGGGAGGACAGCGAGACCCTGAAGGCCTGAGCGCATAAGAAAAGACCTCCCGTGGCATACTGATGCAAAATGCCACGGGAGGTCTTTTATGGAAATACTGATCCAAATCGGCATAACGGTCCTGACCACGCTGCTGTCCATCGCAGTGCTGTTTCTCCTGGAAAAGATGATGGGGAGCAAGCAGGTGTCGCAGATGACCATGTTTGACTACGCCATCGGCATCACCATCGGCTCCATCGCGGCGGAGCTTGCCACGGAGCTGGAGGAGCCCGCCAAGCCCCTGACGGCGCTGATCGTCTATGGCATCGCCGCCGTGGCGATCTCCGTCCTCACCAGCAAATCCCTGAAGGCCCGGACTGTGGTGACGGGCAAGCCCCTGGTGCTGCTGGAAAACGGCGTCATCTACCGGGACAACCTGAAAAAGGCACGGCTGGACCTCAGCGAATTTCTGACCTACTGCCGCATCGGCGGCTGGTTCGACCTGAACCAGCTCCAGGCGGCGGTGCTGGAGCACAACGGCGCGGTCAGCTTTCTGCCGAAGGAAAAGGACCGCCCCGCCACCCCTACGGATCTGGATCTGAACCCCAGGCAGTCCCAGGTGCAGACGCCCTTCGTCATGGACGGCAAGCTGCTCTCCGACAATGTGCGCCAGGCGGGGAAGGAGGAGGCGTGGGTACACCGGAGCCTGCTGCGCCAGGGCTACCGGGATGAGAAGGAGGTGCTGCTGGCCCTGTGGGACGGCGGCGAGAAGCTGACGGTGTTCCCCATAGACCCGTCTCAGAAGCCTGCGCAATGATTTCCGCCGGGGCCTGGAGGGAAGACCCGCAGTAGGGATCAATTTCCGGCCGTAGCGCCGCCCTGCGGGCCGCGCTGCCCACACCGGCCCGGCCGCGCATAGAATGGCAGGGGTGATGCCATGAGAAACTGCGACTGCGATCCGCTGGCCCTGACCACCGCCGTCAACACCCTGGCGGTGTCCATCGCCGCCCGGCTGAACGATGACGATCTGACCCTGCTGGGGGCGCTCCTGACCCAATTGGGAGACACGCTGGAGACCATTGCAGCCCAGCGGGAGCGCTGCGCCCCCAAAGGATAGCGGTCCGGCGGTCCCCGGGACCGGCAAAAACCGCCCCGCGGCATTGCCGTGGGGCGGTTCCTTATAGACTCGGATTACGCCTGCCCGGGGACCTGGGGCAGGGTGGCAAAGCTGGCCGCAAGCTCCTCGTCGGTGGGGATATAGTCGCTCATCTCGCCGTTGTGGAACTTCTCGTAGGCTACCATGTCGAAGTAGCCGGTGCCGGTCAGGCCAAAGACGATGGCCTTTTCCTCGCCGGTCTCCTTGCACTTCATGGCCTCGTCGATGGCGACGCGGATGGCGTGGCTGCTCTCGGGGGCGGGGAGGATG
>JAUNGH010000275.1 GCA_030524605.1 Oscillospiraceae bacterium
GCAGGTGGCAGATATCGATGAGCTCCGTGTTCTGCTGGGTGTACCGGGAGGCCAGGATGTCCGTCAGGGCGTTGGCCGTGTCCAGGGAGGTCAGGCAGGGGATGCCCAGCTGGACGCAGCGGTGGTTCAGGTGGATGAAATCCCGGATGTAGCTGGACTCCGTAGAGCCGGTGAGGATGACGTAATCGATTTTGCCGTCTTCCAGCAGTTGGAACACCCGGTTGTCCTGGCCCAGCTTGCCTACCACTTCCACGCTGGTACCCAGCTGCTCGATCTCGTGGGCCGTGCGCTCGGTGGCGTAGAGCTTATAGCCCATCTCGTCCAGCTTCCGGGCGATGTTGACAATCTCCGGCTGGTCCCGGCGGTTGACGGAAATCAGCACACCGGCGTGCTCGCTCTTTTCCACCTTGTATCCGGCGGAGACCAGGCCCTTGAACAGGGCCTCCCGCATGTTCTTGCCAAGGCCCAGCACCTCGCCGGTGGACTTCATCTCAGGAGACAGGGCCGCGTTGGCGTCCGTGATCTTCTCGAACGAGAAGACGGGCACCTTGACCGCCACATAGGGCGGCTGCTTGTAGAGGCCGGTGCCGTACCCCAGGGAGGCCAGAGGCTGGCCCACCATGACCCGGGTGGCCAGGTCCACCATGGGCACGCCGGTGACCTTGGAGATATAGGGCACGGTGCGGCTGGCCCGGGGATTGACCTCGATGACGTACAGCTCGCCCTGGTAAATGAGGTACTGGATGTTGATGAGGCCGCGGGTCCCCAGGGACAGGGCCAGCTTTTCCGAGCAGTCGATGATGACCTTCAGCATCTTGTCGCCGATGGAGAAGGGCGGATAGACGGCAATGGAGTCGCCGGAGTGGACGCCGGTGCGCTCAATGTGCTGCATGACGCCGGGGATCAGGACGTCCTTGCCGTCGGAGATGACGTCCACCTCCAGCTCCTTGCCCATCAAATACTGGTCCACCAGCACCGGGTTTTCCACCTTGCCGGAGAGGATGACCTCCATATAGGTCCGCACGTCCTCGTCGTTGTGGGCGATGACCATGTTCTGGCCGCCGATGACGTAGCTGGGCCGCAGCAGCACGGGATAGCCCAGCTCGTGGGCGGCGTCCAAGGCCTCCTGCATCCCCAGGACGCCCCGGCCCTGGGGCCGCTTGATGGAAAAGCGCTCCAGCAGTTCGTCAAACCGCTCCCGATCCTCGGCCATGTCGATGGACTCGGCGCTGGTGCCCAGGATGGGGATGCCGCGGCTGTCCAGGAATTTCGTCAGCTTGATGGCCGTCTGGCCGCCGAAGGCCACCACCACGCCCACGGGCTTCTCCACGTCGATGATGTGCATGACATCTTCGGGGAACAGCGGCTCGAAGTACAGGCGATCGGCGGTGTCGTAGTCGGTGGAGACGGTCTCGGGGTTGTTGTTGACGATGACCACCTCATAGCCCAGCTCCTTCAGCGTCCACACGCAGTGGACGGAGGAGTAGTCGAACTCGATGCCCTGGCCGATGCGGATGGGGCCGGAACCCAGCACCATGATGACGGGCCTGCCGCTGCGGGGGAAGGTCCGGGACTCGCAGAACTGGTCGAAGCTGGAATAGAAATAGGGGGTCTCGGCGTCGAACTCCGCGCCGCAGGTGTCCACCATCTTGTAGACGGCGGTCTTGGAATTGGCGGGCAGCGCCTTGGCCCCGGACAGGCGCAGCAGGGTGCCGTCGGGATAGCCCAGGCGCTTGCCGGTCTCATAGTGGCCGGCGGTCAGGCCATCAGTTTCCAGGGCCTTTTCAAAATCGGCCATCTTCTTCAGCTTCGCCAGGAACCAGCGGTCGATCTTGGTGATGCTGAAGATCTCGTCAATGGAGATGCCGGACTTCAGCGCCTCGAACACGGTGAAGAGCCGGTGGTCGTCCACCCGGCGCAGCCTCTCCCAGATGGGGGCGCTGTCCTCGGGATCCGGTCTGCGGTTCAGGGAGTCCTGCCCCACCTCGGCGCCCCGGACGGCCTTCATCAGCGCCATCTCAAAGCTGGGGGCGATGGACATGACCTCGCCGGTGGCCTTCATCTGGGTGCCCAGCTTGCGGCTGGCGTCGGCAAACTTGTCGAAGGGCCACTTGGGCATCTTCACCACGATGTAGTCCAGCGTCGGCTCAAAGCAGGCGCAGGTCTTGCCGGTGATGTCGTTCTTGATCTCGTCC
>JAUNGH010000276.1 GCA_030524605.1 Oscillospiraceae bacterium
CCGCCCGCTGCTGTTCCGGCTGCGCCGGGCCCGGTTCCTGCTCCGGCCACGCCCACTCCCGCAGCAGCGGCAGCAGGGCCGCGCCCTCGTGGGCAAACACCGTCACATAGCCGTATCTGCAGGCCAGCTCCATGGCTTCCGTCAGATGTCCCTTCCAGTCCGCCTTTTCCATCCGGTAACGGCAGATCGCCAGCAGAGTCAGCGCTTCGATCCGGTCCAGAGTGCGGTCGTATTTCACAAAGTAGTCCCTGAGCCGGCCCAGCAGGGCCAGGGCGGGAAGATATTGGCCCTGCTGGAGATAGCACCGGACCTTGGTCAGATAGCGATAGCGCTCCATGATGAAAAAGTCCCGCTCGTCCGGGGCCTGCTCCACAAACCACTCGTGGGCGTACGCGCCGCCGCGCAGCAGGGCAAAACGGCACAGCAGGGCGTCCAGGTTTGGAAGGAGCTGCTTCTGGCCCTGCTCCTCCACGCGGTCCCGGAAGACGGCCAGGTCCTCCGCGGCCCGGTCCAGGTCTCCCCGGTCGCACAGGCACTTTGCCATCAGCGCCGTCAGCACAAATTCCACCTCCGGCGCGCCGTGCTGCCGGATGTCCATGCTCCGGGCGCCCAGGGTCAAAAAGGCGTCGCTGATGTCCTCTCCCTTCTCATACCGGCTCTCGGCCAGGGCGATGTCGGGCAGCCCCACTCCCATGCGGCCCAGCAGCAGCTCCACCGGCTTGGCAAGAAGGCGGTACGCCTCCCGGTCCCTCGGCACCCAGGCGGAAAAGTCCTTGCCGCCCCGCAGAATGCTGGGGAGGTTGCTGGTGACGGAGAACTCCGGCAGGCAGAGCTTTCCCGCCCGGAACTGGTCGCAGACCGCCGGCAGAAGCTCCCTGATCCCGACGCTCCCCCGGTGGGGCAGGGCAATGTCCAGATAGCTGACCATGCCCCGGACCTCCCGGTAATTGCAGGCCCGGCGGTCCAGCTTCCCGGCATAGGCCCTCAGCGCGCCGTACCACTTCTCCGACCCCTCCACATCGAAGGTCAGGGAGCAGAGGATGCTCATGCCGCACATCAGCTCCGGGGAGGTGAGGATCTCCTTTTCCGGCAGGCCGCGGTAGTAGGCGCGCAGTTGATAGTAGGCCCCGTGGCCGGGATTGAGCCTGGAGTGCTCCGCCAAAAGTTCGGAGACCTTGGCGTGGTTGCCGTCTTTGGCGCAGCAGTCCAGGGCGGCGGGCAGGTCGCCGGTCAGCTGGTAGTACATCCCGGCGTTGGCATAAAGGGCGCTGCGCTCCTGGCGGCTCCAGGCGGTCTCCACCTTGTGTGCCAAGTAGGCCCGGTAGCGCGGGTAACGGATGGTGTAGGTCCCGCCGTCCGCGTCGATGAAGCTGCTGATCCGGCAAAGACGGTCCAGCGTCCGCTCCACCTGATTGTCTCCGGTGACCACACGGGCCAGGTCCAGCGTAAAGCTGTCAAAGGGGGAAACGGACTGGACCAGGCGGAACGCCTTGCCGCCCCAGAAGTCGGAGAGCTGTTTGTCCAGGCAGGAAAACATCTGCTCCATAACGTCCCGCATGGTTTCGGTGGTCAGCGGCGCGCCCCCGGCCAGCTTCAGGCAGGCCAGCTTGACGGCCAGCGGATGGCCCCGGCTCTCCCGCTGCAGGCGCAGGATGTCCTCCTGCGGCAGCGCCACCCCGAAGGCCGCCGTCAGCCTCGCCACGTCCTCCGGTCCCAGGGCAAACACGTCATCCGAAATGGTGGTCATCAGTCCGCTGAGCCGGAGCGGCAGCAGCCACTCCGGCAGGGGCGCGCGGCTCAGAAGCACCCCCCGGCTGCCGGCTGGCAGCTTCCGCAGCAGGTCAAACAGCCGGTCTTGACGCTCCGGCCGGCCGAACAGCGCCTGACAGTCGTCCAGAATCACCAGCGCGGTGTCATCCCGCTCCGCCCGCTCCAGCGCATCCTCGTCCCACAGGCTGGCGTAGGTATGGCGGCGGGCGCGGAAGTGCCGGCACACCGCCGTGGTCTTGCCCCAGCCGGTGGGGGCTGTGATGTAGAGAAACCTGTATTCGTTCAAGCCCTGTTCCAGCGCGGCGGACAGCGCCCAGGGTTCGATCACGGTGGTTTCCTTCGCAGCCATCGGCGCCTCCTTTCCAGCAGAAATTCCGCTCCCCTATGGGGAGCGGAATTGAGGGTACCCTCAATTCCGCTC
>JAUNGH010000024.1 GCA_030524605.1 Oscillospiraceae bacterium
CCGACAACACCGCCGCCAACAACACCGAGACCATCGCCAACGTGGTCATCCCCGCAGGCGTACCCGTCATCGCCGGTGAGGAGGGCATCTGCTCCGGCTGCGGCGTGGCCACCCTGTCCATCAGCTATTACGACATCGGCTACATGGCCGGCCAGATGGGCGCTCAGATCCTGAACGGCGAGGCCGAGATCTCCGAGATGCCCGTCCAGTTCGCCCCCCAGGTCACCAAGAAGTACAACGCCGCCAACTGCGAGGCGCTGAACATCACGGTGCCTGACGACTACGTGGTCATCGAGTAATTTTCCTCCTAAAAAAGCAAAAAAACAGCGGGAATGGGGCTTCCATTTCCCGCTGTTTTTTGCTATACTAATGAAGTCTATCGACTTTTTATCCCTATACATCATTGGAGGCATGCGTATGGACTTCCTGCTTACGTTTATCAACTCCCTCCCCGGCGCGCTGGGGCAGGGTGTCATCTGGGGCATCATGGCCATCGGTGTGTACATTACATACCGGATCCTGGACGTGGCCGACCTGACGGTGGACGGCTCCCTGTGCACCGGCGGCGCGGTGTGCGCGGTGTGCATCAGCCTGGGCTGGAATCCCTGGCTGGCCATGCTGCTGGCCATCATCGCCGGCATGCTGTCGGGCCTTGTCACCGGCATCTTCCACACCGTCTGCGGTATCCCCGCCATCCTGGCCGGTATCCTGACCCAGCTGGCCCTGTACTCCCTGAACCTGCGGATCATGGCCATCGGGGACGCCGCCGTCAAAACCAAGGCCACCCTGGCGGTCAGTGTGGATAAAAACGACCTGCTGGTCTCCTCCCGCTATGTGCGGGAGGCGGCGCTGAACAACCCCCTGCTTCTGCTGGCTGTTCTGGCGGTGCTGGTCATCGCCCTGCTGTACTGGTTCTTCGGCACGGAGCTGGGCTGCGCCCTGCGGGCCACCGGCTCCAACTCCTCCATGGCCCGCGCCCAGGGCATCAACACCGATTCCAGCAAGGCGCTGGGCCTGGTGGTGTCCAACGGCCTGGTGGCCCTGGCCGGGGCGCTGCTGTCCCAGTATCAGGGCAGCGCCACCATCGATATGGGCCGCGGCGCCATCGTCATCGGCCTGGCCGCCGTCATCATCGGCGAGGTGCTGTTTGACAAGGTGTTCCATAATTTCGCGCTGAAGCTCCTCTCCGCCATCATCGGCGCCATCATCTACTATGTAGTGATCACGCTGGTGCTCCGCATGGGCCTCCAGTCCACTGACCTGAAGCTCCTCACCGCCTTGGTGGTGGCCGTCTTCCTCACCATTCCCTACTGGAAGGGGAAGTATTTCACAAAGCCTGTAAAGCGGGGAGGTAATGACCATGCTTGACGTCAAAAATATCTACAAGACCTTTAACGCCGGCACGGTCAATGAGAAGACCGCGCTGAGAGGCGTCTCCCTCCACCTGAACCCGGGGGATTTCGTCACCGTCATCGGCGGCAACGGCGCGGGCAAGTCCACCCTGCTGAACGCCGTGGCCGGCGTGTGGTCGGTGGATGCCGGCAGCATCTCCATCGACGGCGTGGACCTGACCCACATGCCGGAGCACAAGCGGGCCAAATACATCGGCCGGGTGTTCCAGGACCCCATGATGGGCACCGCCGCCACCATGCAGATCGAGGAAAACCTGGCTCTGGCAGCCCGCCGGGGCAAGAGCCGCAGCCTGCGCATCGGCATCACCAGGGCCGAGCGGGAGGAATATATCGAGCGCCTGAAGATTCTGGACCTGGGCCTGGAGGACCGGCTCACCAGCAAGGTGGGCCTGCTGTCCGGCGGCCAGCGCCAGGCGCTGACGCTGCTGATGGCCACCCTCATCAGGCCCCAGCTTCTGCTGCTGGACGAACACACCGCCGCCCTGGACCCCAAGACCGCCGCCAAGGTGCTGGATGCCACGGACCGTATCGTCTCCAAGGACAACCTGACCACCCTTATGATCACCCACAATATGAAGGACGCCATTGCCCACGGCAACCGCCTTGTTATGATGTACGACGGCCACATCGTCATCGACGTCTCCGGCGAGGAGAAGAAAAAGCTGACGGTCCCCCAGCTGCTGGAACTGTTCAACAAGGTCAGCGGCAGCGATGAGGCCGACGACAAGCTGCTGCTCTCATAATACCACCGGCCGGGCCCCCGCGCCGCAAGGCGCGTACAGGCGTTTGCCCATGGCAGGAATCCGCGGGCAGCGGCGAGGCCGGCGGCAAGCTGCTGCTCCCCTGAGCGTGCCAAACGGCGGGCAGGTCTCCTGTCCGCCGTCTTTACTTCTGAGAAATACGGGAGGTTTTTATGAAACTGGTGACATATCTCTATGAAGGCCGGGAGACCGTGGGTCTGCTGACCGCTGACGGCGCCGCCGTCCACCCCCTGCCCTTTGCCGACATGAACGCGCTGATCGAAGCCCCCCGCGCCCGGCTGGACGAAGCCGCCCAGGCCGCCGGAGCGGCCCTGCCCCTGTCCGCAGTGACGCTGCTGGCCCCCATCCCCCGGCCCCGGCAGGACGTGATCTGCCTCGGCATCAACTACAAGGCCCACGCCGCCGAGTCCACCCGGTATGACGCCGGCGCCTTCGGCGGCGAGCGGCCGGTGCCCATCTACTTCTCCAAGCGGGTGACGGAGGCCGTGGGGCCGGAGGGCTTTATCGAGAGCCACCCCGGCCTGGTGGAGCGGCTGGACTACGAGGCGGAGCTGGCGGTCGTCATCGGCAGGACTGCCCGGAATGTAAGGGCTGCCGACGCGGCGGACCATATCTTTGGCTACACCATCCTCAACGACGTGTCCGCCCGGCTACTCCAGACCACCCACAAGCAGTGGTACTTCGGCAAGAGCCTGGACGGCTTCACCCCCATCGGGCCCTGCATCACCACCGCCGATGAGATCGCTTTCCCCCCGGCGCTGGCCATCTCCTCCCGCGTCAACGGGGAACTGCGCCAGAACTCCACCACGGACCTGCTGATCACCGGCATCGCCGACATCATTCAGGAGCTGTCCTCCGGCATGACGCTGCTGCCGGGCACCATCATCGCCACCGGCACGCCCGCCGGCGTGGGAATGGGCTTTGACCCGCCCAAATTCCTGAAGCCCGGCGACGTGGTGGCATGCACCATTGAAAACATCGGCACTCTGCAAAACACCGTCCGATAAACGCAAAACGCTCCCGGAAGCCGTTCCGGGAGCGTTTTTTATATCAATATCCAACGATCAGGCCCTTTTCCATGGCGTAAAAGCTGGTCAGGCCCCGGCAGGAGAGGATGTCCACCCGCTTCACCGGCAGATCCGCCAGAATCTGCTCCTTCAGCTTCAGGGCGCCCGCCAGGTTCTCACAGTGGGAGATGACCACCTCCGCGCCGGAACAGTCCTTGCTGTCCTTCATCAGCGCCGTGATGGCCTTGTAAGTCTTGCCCTCGCCCCGGGCCTTGTCGGCCACGTGAATGGTGCCCTGGGGGGTGGCGTCGGCAATGACGTGGATGCCCAGAGAGTGGAGCAGCGTGCCCACCAGGGGCCGCATCCGGCCGTTTTTGATGAGGTTGTCGAAGTTCTCCAGGGTAAAGCAGGTCCGCAGGGCCGCCTGATACAGCCGCAGCTGGGCGCAGATCCCCTCAAAATCCTTCCCCTCCAGGTCCGCCTCCATCAGCTCCCTGGCCTTGCGGATCAGCAGTACCATCGCCCCTGCCGTTGCCTTGGAGTCGATGACGCAGATTTCCTTTTCCGGGTGCTCCTCCAGCACCATCTCCCGGCCCATCACGGCGGCGTTGTAGGTGCCGGAGAGGTTGGCGGAAATGGTGAAGCAGACGGTTTTATCCCCCTTTTCAAAGGCCCGGGCAAACGCCGCCGGAGAAGGGCAGGCCGTGGAGGAGGCGCTCTTTTCCCCGGCCATGGCCGTCAGCAGCTCCGGCACCTCCAGCCCGTCGTTGTCCAAAAACTCCCTCTCGCCCACCTGGAGCCGCAGGGGCACCGTCTCAAAGCGCACCCGGTCGCTGGTAAAGCTGCTCATGCGCAGGTCGCAGCTGCTGTCACTCACAATGTTCCAAGTCATATGGCACTCCTCGTAATCTGGTTTTTGAAACTATATTTATTATGATACTCCATGCGTACACGTTTGTCAACGCAAAAATATTTGACCCGTCTTGACAAGGTGTGCTTTCCGCAGTATGATTAAGCCGTTCTTTTTAGAACTGTTCTTTTCAAAACGTTTGGAGGCGCTTATGTCCATTTCGTCCACCCGCCTGCTGCACTTTTCACAGCAGTTCGGAAAATTCTATGCCCGTCAGTTCGCGCCCCTGCTGGAGCGCACCGGGCTCTCCATGCGGGAGATCCACGTCCTGCTGTTTCTGGCCAACAACCCCGCCTACGACACCGCCCGGGACGTGACGGAATTCCGTGGGCTGTCCAAGTCCCAGGTCTCCCAGGCTGTGGAGCTTCTGGCGGCAGAGGGCCTGCTGCGCCGCACGCCGGACGGTGCGGACCGCCGCATCGTGCGCCTCTCCATCACGGAGGACGGCGCCCCCCTGGCCCGGGAGTGCCGGGACATCCAGGCCGCCTGCGTCAGACGGCTGCTGGACGGCCTGTCTCCGGCGGAGGAGACCCGGCTGTGGGCCTTGCTGGAAACAGTCTTGAACAACGCCGCCCTGCTGGCGGAGGAGGCATCTCAATGACACCGAAAAACGTAAATCTGGGCAGCGGCAGCGTGGGCAGGCTGCTGTTCTCCCTGGCCCTGCCCACCATCACCTCCCAGATCGTCAACATGCTGTACAATCTGGTGGACCGGGTGTACATCGGCCACATGCAGCCGGTGGACACCGTGGGCTCCCTGGCCCTGACCGGCGTGGGCGTGTGCCTGCCCATCATCATGGTGATCTCCGCCTTTGCGGCGCTGGTGGCCATGGGCGGCGCGCCCAGGGCATCCATTCAGGAGGGCCGGGGCGATCCCCGGACGTCTGAGCGCATCATGGGCAACAGCTTCACCCTGCTGGTGATCGTCTCCGTGATGCTGACCGTTGTCTTCCAGCTGTTCGCCGAGCCCCTGCTGCTGACCTTCGGCGCCAGTGAGAACACCATCGGCTACGCCATGGACTACATGCGCATCTACTCCCTGGGCACTCTGTTCGTCCAGATGACCCTGGGCATGAACGCCTATATCACCGCCCAGGGCTTCACCACCGTCAGCATGAAGACCGTGCTGATCGGCGCGGGGCTGAACACGGTGCTGGACCCCATCTTCATCTTCGCCCTGGGGATGGGCGTCCGGGGCGCGGCCCTGGCCACCATCCTCTCCCAGGCGGTGTCCGCCGTGTGGGTGCTGCGGTTCCTGACCGGACCCAAGACAAAATGGCGTCTGCGGCGGGAGAATCTGCGGCCCCAGCCAGCGGTGTTCCTCCCCTGTCTGGCCCTGGGCCTGTCCCCGTTCATCATGCAGTCCACCGAGAGCCTCATCGCCGTGTGCTTCAACTCCTCCCTGCTGAAATACGGCGGCGATGTGGCCGTGGGCACCATGACGGTGCTGACCAGCATCATGCAGCTGGCCATGATGCCCCTCCAGGGCCTGAGCCAGGGGGCGCAGCCCATCATCAGCTACAACTTCGGCGCCCGGAACGCCCAGCGGGTGCGGGACGCCTTCCGCTGCCTGCTGCGGGCCTGCCTGACCTATTCCCTGGTGCTGTGGGCGTTGGTGCAGCTCTTCCCCCGGGTGTTCGTCCTGATCTTCAACAATAATCCCGTGCTGGTGGACTACGCCGTCTGGGCGCTGCGCATCTACTTGGGCGCCACTGGTATCTTCGGCATCCAGATCGCCTGCCAGCAGACCTTTATCGCCCTGGGAAACGCCAAGACCTCCCTGTTCCTGGCGGTGCTGCGGAAGATCATCCTGCTGATCCCCCTGATCTATATTCTGCCCAACTTTTTTGCAGACAAGGCCTTCGCCGTGTTTCTGGCGGAGCCCGTGGCGGATCTGCTGGCGGTGTGCACCACGGCAGCGATGTTCTTCGCCCAGTTCCGCCGGAGCATGGCGGAGCTGGAAGGCCCTGCCGTCTGATCCGAAGGATTCCCGAAACAGGCTGAAAGAGCGCCGCCAATGGCGGCGCTCTTTTTTACGGTTCCTTGGGAAGAATGAGATTCAGCACCACCGCCATCAGTGTGGCGATGACCACCGGAGACTTGCCGAAGATCATGGTCACGCTGTCGGGGAACTGGCTCAGCGCGCCGCTGGCCTGGGAGATACCCACACCCAGCGCTGCGGACAGCCCCACGATGGTGGTGTTCCGGGCCGTCAGGCTCTGGGAGGCGATAAGCTTCATGCCCGTCATGGCAATGGTGGAAAACACGGTGATCGTCGCGCCGCCCAGCACACACTGGGGAATGGTGGTCAGCACCGCCGCGAACTTGGGCGAAATGCCCGCCAGCAGCAAAAACGCGCCTGTCAGGGCGAACACCGTCCGGTTCACCACCTTATTGGTGGTGACGATGCCCACGTTCTGGGAGTATGTAGCCGTAGGCAGGCCGCCGAACAGCGCCGCCAGGATATTGCTGACGCCGTAGGCAATGATGCCGCCCTGAAGCTCACCGTCCGTGGGGTCCCGGTCCAGGCCGCCCACAGTGGTGGCGGTAAAGTCGCCGATGGCCTGGATGGAGTTGATGGCAAACAGCAACCCCAGCGCCACACAGCTGGCCGCGTCGAAGCTGACGCCAAAGTGCAGAAAGCGGGGCAGAGAAAACCACGCCGCGTCCCCAACGTCGGCAAAGCTGACCATGCCGAAGCACAGGGCCGCCGCATATCCGGCCAGCATTCCCAGCAGGATGGAGGCCAGCTTGCAGACGCCCTTGGCGTGGTTGTTCAAAAGCATGACCACGGCCAGCGTAAACGCCGCCACCGCCCAGTTCTGCCAGGAGCCGTACACCAGCGCCTCCGTCAGCCCCTTGGCGGCCACGGCCTCCGCGGTGTTGGCGGTGCCGCCCGCCATGTAGTTGATGGCGGTGGGGTACAGGGACAGGCCGATGGTAAACACCACCGTGCCCGTGATGACCGGCGGAAACAGCAGGCGGATCTTTTTGACAAACAGGCCCACGATCACCGCCACCACGCCGCCCACGATCATGGCGCCGGCAATGGCGGCAACGCCCCCGCCGCCGGCGGCGATGGCCTGCATACTGGGCACATAGGCAAAGCTGACGCCCAAAATCACCGGCAGTCCGGAGCCGAACTGCCCGCCGATGGGAAACAGCTGCAGCAGCGTGGACACGGCGGACATGACCAGGGACGCCTGGATCAGCAGCACCCGGTCCGCTTGGGAAAGGCCGATGAGGCCGGCGATCATAATGGGCGGGGTCACACAGCCAACGATCATGGCCACCAAATGCTGGAGAGCCAGGGACACGGACGTGCCCAGGGGCGGAACGCCGCGGAACTGGAAAAGCAGGTCGTGCCGGGAAGTCGGGGTCTCCATGGGAAAAGCCTCCTTATAGGTGTTTTCAGGGTGTTTTCAGGCCGCCTCTCTATCATACCACAGCCCCTCGGAAAATCAAACAAAATTTTTGTGTATCCAAAAAAATATTTGTCTATTCTGGCACTGATTTCAAAAAATCCCCCGCGCCCTCAGGCGCGGGGGATCATGTTCCGCTCAGTCCGGGATCACCGGCACGGCGTTTGCCGGGGTGGGGCAGGTATAGCCCGCCGCCGTCCGCTTTTGGAACTCTGTCCGGGCGGTCTCCAGCAGCGCCGGGTCCGTCAGGAGGTCGATGGCCGTTGCCGCCAGCACCTTGCCGGCGTGGAGCGCGGCCTTGTGGCCGATCTCCGTCCGGCCGCAGGAGACGTTCTGCCAGCTGTGGCCGGGGCTCCCGTTGGGCCAGGCCGCCACATGGATCTGGGCGGTGGGGCACTGCCAGCTGACATCGCCCACGTCGGTGGAGCCGGGCCGGAAGGCGTCGCCCTGATACAGCGGCAGCAGAAAGTCGTTCATGGCATGGCCCGCCTGGTCCCGCAGGGCCTTGACCTCCTCTGCGTAGACGGCGTCAAACGCCGAGCCGATCCCCGGCACGCTGCCGCTGCCAGGATAGGTTTTCGCCAGGGCGTCCGCAAAGGCCAGCTCCTCCGCCGTGTGGACGGGAACGCCCAGCTCCGTGAAATTCTTGTGGAGCTGCGCCTCCAGCACATGGTTGGTCACGGTGTCCGCCAGTCCGTCGATAAACTGCTTTTCAAAGGTGGTCTCCGTCATCAGCGCCGCGCCCTCGGCGATCTTGTCCACCCGCTTTTGAAGCTCCACAGCCTCCGCCACACGGTTGGATCGCACCATGTACAGCACGCTGGCCCGGGGCTGTACCACGTTGGGGCTGCGGCCGCCGGCGTCGGTGATGGCATAGTGGATGCGGGCCTTGGAGGACATGTGCTCCCGCAGAAACTGGACGCCGACGTTCATCAGCTCCACGGCGTCCAGGGCGCTGCGGCCCCGGTCCGGGTCCCCGGCGGCGTGGGCGGCGACGCCGGTGAACTTATACTGGGTCTGGATGCAGGAGTTGGTAGAGCCGGTGACCACCTCGTTGACATCCTCCGGATGCCAGGTCAGGGCGGCGTCCAGCCCGTACCACAGGCCGTCCCGGGCCATAAATGCCTTGGCGGCGCCGCCCTCCTCTCCGGGGCAGCCGTAGAGCACCACCGTGCCGGGCCGTCCCGCAGTCTCCAGATACGCCTTTACGCCCAGGGCGGCGGCAAAAGCGCCGGCGCCCAGCAGGTTGTGGCCGCATCCATGGCCGCAGCCGCCGGGGGTCAGCTCCTGCCGCTCCACGCTGCCCGCCTTTTGGGACAGGCCGGACAGGGCGTCATACTCCGCCAGGATGCCGATGACCGGCCTCCCGCTGCCGTAGGTCGCGGAAAAGGCGGTGGGAATGCCGCAGATGCCCTTTTCCACGGCAAAGCCCTCTTTTTCCAGGGTCTCGCAGTACAGCGAGGCGGACTTCTCCTCCTGAAGGGACAGTTCGGCGTACGCCCAGATCCGGTCCGCCACAGCCGCCACCAGGGCCGCCTTTTCATCAATGGCGGAGACCACCGCCCGCTTTTCCGTTGTCATCGTGAATACTCCTCTCTCAGTCGTTTCAGGGAAAAGGCACGCACGAAAGTGCGCGCCTTCAGCATTGCAATTACAAAACCTTGCTCAAAAAATCCTGAAGCCTGGGGTGTTGGGGCCTGCCGAAAATGTCCTCCGGCGCGCCCTCTTCCAGCAGTTTGCCGTCCGCCATGAACAGCACCCGGTTGCCCACTTCCCGGGCAAAGCCCATCTCGTGGGTGACGACCACCATGGTCATGCCCTCCCGGGCCAGGCCCTTCATAACGTCCAGCACCTCGCCCACCATTTCGGGGTCCAGGGCGGAGGTGGGCTCGTCGAACAGCATGACCTCCGGCTCCATAGCCAGGGCCCGGACGATGGCCACACGCTGCTTCTGGCCGCCGGAGAGCTGGATGGGATACGCCCCGGCCCGGTCCTTCAGCCCCACGCGGTCCAGCAGTGTCAGGGCCTTCGCCTCGGCGGCGGCGCGGTCCTGATGCTTGACCTGAATGGGGGCCAGGGTCATGTTGTCCAGAATCGTCATATGGGGAAACAGGTTGAAGTGCTGGAACACCATGCCCATCTTCTGGCGGTGCTTGTCGATGTCCACCTTGACCAACTTGCCTGCGGCGTTCCGCATCTTCTTTTTCGTAATGTCCACGCCGTCAAAGATGATGGAGCCGCCGGTGGGCTCCTCCAGCAGGTTCAGGCTGCGGAGGAACGTGGACTTGCCGGAGCCGGAGGGGCCGATGACCACCATGACGTCGCCCCGGTTGATATCCACCGTCACGCCGTCCAGCGCCTTGATGGCGCCCTTGTTATAGTGTTTCTTCAGGTCGGTGACCTGGATCAGACTATCTCTTGTCGCCACGGCTCATTCTCCTTTCAAAGTAAGCAATGATCTTGGAGGTGGGGAAGCACAGGCAGAAGTAGATGGCCGTCGCCACCAGCAGGGGCTCCATGATGATATAGGTGGCGCCCTTCACCGCGTTGACCGCAGACATAATGTCCTGCACACCGATGGTATATGTAATGGCGGACTCCTTGATGATAACCACGAACTCGTTGGCGATGGCGGGCAGGATGTTCTTCACCGCCTGGGGCAGGATGATAAACCGCAGGTTCTGCTTTTGGGTCAGGCCCAGGGAGCGGGCCGCCTCGGTCTGGCCGCCGTCGATGGACTGGAGGCCGGAACGGATGATCTCGCACAAATAGGCGCCGGAATTCATGCCCAGCGCCACCACGCCGGGGAAGAAGCGCTCAAACTTGATGAAGCCGAACAGCGTGAAGCGGGGCAGGCTGATGATGCCGAACACGCCGAAATAGACGATGAGGATCTGCACCACCACGGGGGTGGACCGCAGGATCTCCACATAGGCGGTGGCAAGAAAGCTCAGGGGATTGAATTTGCTGATCGCAAGCAGGACGCCGCCGTCCCGCAGGCGGCCGTCCTTGTCCAGGCCGAGGAAGCGGAAGGGGCGGACGTTGGACATCCGCATCAGTGCCAGCAGCAGCGCCAGCACAAAGCCGATGATCACCGTAAACAGGGACAACAGAATCGTGACCACCAGCCCCTGCTCAAACAGCTGCGCATAAGGCAGGATCGTCTTGAAGTTTTCCAGCTGGATAAAATGCTCCATAGGTTGGCTCCTTTCAATGTGAACGCAGGGGCTGAAAAAACAGGCCAATTCCTCCCCCCGGCACTGGGGGGAGGAATTGGGAAACGGTATGACCTCCGCCGAAGGGCCGGTGCTTACTCCTGCACCTGGCCGTTGGCGTCCAGCAGGCCCTCGTACTTCTCGCCGGAAGCCAGTTCGTTGGCCTCTGCGATAAAGTTTTCCATGGTGCCGTCGGCCAGAACGGCGGCGATTGCCTCGTTGACACCGGCCAGCAGAGCCTCGTTGCCCTTGCTCACGCCGATGGCGGAGCCGGCCTGATCATAGGGAACCTCCAGAACGATCTCCAGCTCGGGATAGTTCTTCTGGTAGCTCTTGGCCACATCGGTCTCGATATAAGCGCCGTCCAGCTTGCCGGCCAGCAACTCGGAGATGATGTCGGTGACCTTGGGCAGGGCGATGATGTCAGCCTCGGGAGAGTTCTCGTTGGCCAGGTCCATCTGGATGGAGCCGGTCTGCGCGGCCACGGAGACCTCGGGCTTGTTGGTGTCCTCCAGAGAGGTGAACTGGTCGGCGTTGGACTTCACGCACACGAAGGACTGGCCGCCCAGGTAGTACAGGTCGGAGAAATCCATGATGGCCTCGCGCTTGGGATCGGGGGACAGGCCGGCCATGCCCAGGTCCACGTTCTTGGCGGACAGCTCGCTCAGAACGCCGTCGAAGTCCATGGGGATGATGTCCAGCTCCAGGCCCAGATAGTCAGCGATATAGCCGGCCAGGGCCACGTCGAAGCCGGCCAGGGTGGGGGTGCCGTCCTCGCCGATGGCGTAGAACTCATAGGGGGCGAAGTCGGGGCTGGTAGCCACGGTCAGCACACCGGGGACCACTGTGGAGAGCCCGGTCTCGGCGGGTTCCTCTGCCTGGGGCTCGTCAGGGGTGGTATCGGGGGTCTCAGCGGGTTCTTCCTTGCTTCCGCAGGCAGCCAGGGACAGGACCATCGCCAGCGTCAGCAGCAATGCAAATAACTTCTTCATGATACAAAACTTCCTTTTCCAATCAAGTTCTCTCCCGTATGGCGGGGGAGATGCATCCATCTGCCGTGGGAAGGAAAGGTTTTCCTCCCGCAGATTGAGGATACCTTACCACGCATTGCGCGGAATGTCAATACTTTTTCAAAAAAAGTGAATAAATATTTGCGTTTTTTCTCCGCATATTCCGAAACCGACGGTAAAATCCGCCATTTTCCCAGCGTATTTTGTTGCTTTTCACCAATTCAGGATGAATATCCCGATGAATATTCACTTTTGTCCGTATCCTGCCGTCCGGCGCGCAAAGAAGCCTGCGCCCCATGGGCGCAGGCTTTCCGGTGCTCATTTCAGCAAAAGACAGCTTCCGGCAACCGAGGGGTCGCGCGTCTCCAGCTCCGGGACAAACACCGCGGAGCCGCCGGCAGCGGCGACCGCCGCAGACAGGGAGCCGGTCTGCTCCGGCGCGGTCTCGGCGTAAATGCGGTCCACCCGGGGCGCGATATCCGTCAGCACCAGCCCGGCGGCCTCGCTGCCGCCCTCTGTGATGACCCCCGCCGGCACCTCAATGGACAGCGCCGCGCCGTAAGGCTCCAGCGCTGCCCGCAGTTCCTCCAGAAACGCCGCCAGATTCTCCGCCTGCGGCGCTTCGCCGTAGTCGATCTTATCCAGCTTGCCCTCCGTGGGATAGCTGACGTTGGTCAGCAGGATCTCGTCAAAGCCCAGGGCCGCCGCTTCCACGGCGATTTCGCACAGATACTGCCGGGCGGCGGGCTTGCCGGGATCCAGCCACTGGCTGTTATTCCCGTCGTAAAAAATGTAGCCGCCGGTGTTTTTCAGGCCCATGCCGTCCACGTCGCTGTTTGCAGCCTCGGGGTCGTGGAAGCAGCTCAGGCGGGCAATGGCATACACCCCGGATTCCTCCCCGGTGAGCTCAGCCAGGGCGGCGCCGGTGTCCTCCGCCATGCTTACCGATCCGGACACGGCGGTGCCGGAGTCAAAGTAGACCCTGCCCGCACTGTCCTTCACCGTGACCGCCGCCGCGTTGCAGGCGGCCGGATCCGATTGCAGATACTCCGCCCGGACGGCGTCCCAGCCCTCCCGGGTCAGCGGCGTCTCCGGCACCGTGAAGGCGCAGACCGTCTCCTGCCGCTCCGGGGCCTGGATGGTGATATCCACCGGGCCAAGGGCCTCCGGCCGCTCCTGCTGCTCCTGCCAGGGCAGCTCCAGATGGGGCGTGCCCGTCTCGTCGTAGACGATGTGCCGCTGCAGGGCGATGACGGCAAGAGACGCCAGGATCACCAGCACCAGCACCACAGCCAACACGTATTTCCACTTCGGCGTGCGTCCCCGGTAGTTGCGGTAGCCCATTGGCCCTGCCATCCTCGTCACCTCTTTTCCGATCCACCCGGAAGGCTCCTCAGCCCTCCAGCGCCATCATCTTATCCACGCGGCGGGCATGGCGGCCGCCCTCGAACTCAGTGGAGAGGAACACCTCCACCATCCGCTCGGCCATGTTTTTGCCGGTGAAGCCGGCGCCGATGGCCATCATGTTGGCGTCGTTGTGGCGGCGGGTCATCTCGGCCTCCAGGCAGTCGGCGCAGTGGGCGCAGCGAATGCCCTTGATCTTGTTGGCGGCGATGGAGATGCCGATGCCGGTGGTGCAGATCACGATGCCCCGGTCGCACTTGCCCTCCGCCACGGCCCGGGCGGCGGCGGCGCCGAAGTCGGGATAGTCACAGCTGTCCAGCGAATGGCAGCCGAAGTCCTCATATTCATGGCCCAGCTTCTCCAGGATCTTGATGACGTGCTGCTTCAGCTCATAGCCGCCGTGGTCACAGCCCAATGCGATTTTCATAAAAACGTCCCCCTATTTATAGAAAATTTGCAACCTCATTGTACACGCTGTTTCAGGAAAAATCAATCACAGTTCATGCCAGATGGGCCGCCGCTTCTCGAAGGTGCAGAACCGGGTGAAGCCGCAGTCCCGCAGCAGCCGCTGCCGCTCCCGGATGGCGCAGCCCACGAACTCCGGCGAGTGGGCGTCGGTGCCCAGGGTGACAATCTCGCCGCCCAGCTCCCGGTACATCCGCAGCCACTTGCCGTCCGGCAGCGGCGTGTTGCCCCGGTTGGTATTCACCTCGATGCCGCAGCCGTTTTGAATCAGCAGGCGGAGGATCTCCTCCACCTCCCGCTCATAGCCGTCAAAACTCAGGCGGAAGCCCTGGTTCTCGTTGAGATACCGCAGGGGCAGCGTCAGATGGCCCAGAACGGAGAACTGCCCCCACGCCGCCATTTTCCGCACCTGCTCCAGATAATCCGCAATGCCCGCCCGGGCCTCGGCCTCGTCCCTGGGGTGGAAGAAATACAGGTCCGTCCCGCCGAACCGCTCCGACAGCACATGGACGGAGCCGATGACAAAATCCAGCTCCGGCGCTTCCGCCATCAGTTCCCGGGTGTGGTCAAAGTCCAGACACGCGTCGCCCAGCTCAATGCCCAGCCGCAGCCTGATCCGGTCTCCCAGCGCCGACCGGGCCTCCCGGAACTCCCGTTCCAGGGCCGCCCAGTCGTAAAAATCGATGGGCTCCCGACCGCTCCAGGCCACCGGCTCCACATGGTCGGTGAAGCATATCTCGTCAAGCCCCGCCGCCACGGCGGCCTCCGCCATGGCGGTCATGGAGTGTCCGGCGTCCGGCGAAATGCGGGAGTGGGTATGATAATCAGCCAGATACATGGCGCGCCTCACTTTTTAAACTTCTTGAAGAACTTTTTCCGCTCCTCATAGTTGTTGTCGCCCACGCTCTCGGCAAACTTTTTCAGGGCTTCCTTCTGTTCCCTGTTCAGGTTCCGGGGCGTTTCAATGTAAACGGTAACGTACTGGTCGCCCCGGCCCCGGCCGTTGATGGCGGGAATGCCCTTGCCCTTCAGGCGGAAGGTGGTGCCGCTCTGGGTGCCCTCCGGCAGGTCGTACTTCACCTTGCCGTCGATGGTGGGGATCTCCAGCTCCGCCCCCAGCACCGCCTGGGCAAAGGTGATGGGCGCCTCGCACAAAACGGAGGTGCCCTCCCGCCGGAACAGCTCGTGGGGCCGGACGGTGATGGTGATCAGCAGGTCGCCCGCAGGGCCGCCGTTAACGCCGGCGTGTCCCTGGCCCCGGATGGAGATGGTCTGGCCGTTGTCAATGCCTGCGGGGATGCTGGCCTGGATGGTCTTGCGTTTCCGGACGGCTCCGGTGCCGTGGCAGTCCTTGCAGGGCTGATGGATGATCCTGCCCTTGCCGCCGCACTTCGTGCAGGGCGAGGACGTGGCGAACACGCCCATGGGTGTCTGCCGCCGCACCTGCACCTGGCCGGTGCCGTGGCAGTCCGGGCAGATCTCCGGCGTGGTGCCGGGGGCGCAGCCGTTGCCGCGGCAGGTGCCGCACTGCTCCATGCGGTCCACGGTCACGGCCTTCTCGCAGCCGAAGGCCGCCTCCTCAAAGCTGATGGCCAGGGACATGCGGATGCTCTCGCCCCGCTGGGGCGCGTTGGGATTGGTCCTCCGTCCGCCGCCGAAGCCGCCGCCGAAGAAGCTGCCGAAAATATCCCCCAGGTCACCGAAGTCGAAGCTGCCGTCAAAGCCCGCGCCGCCGGCCCCGAAGTTGGGATCCACCCCCGCATGGCCGTATTGGTCGTACCGGGCCTTCTTTCCGGGATCGGACAGGATCTCGTAGGCCTCGTTGACCTCCTTGAACTTCTCCTCCGCCTCTTTGTTGTCGGGATTCAGGTCCGGGTGGTACTTCCGGGCCATCTTTTTATACGCTTTTTTGATATCGTCCTCCGAGGCTCCCTTGGAGATGCCAAGGACCTCGTAGTAATCACGTTTGTCTGCCATATATACACCTCGCTGAGAGTAAAGAGGGGAGTTTGAAGAGTTAAGAGTGAAGATTCCAATATCTCAACTCGTCAATCTTCACTCTCCACTCTGTTCACAAATGCACAGGCGCGCGGGCGGGGCAAAGCCCCGCCTGCGCGGTACTTTTCGTTGTTTTACTTGTTCTTGTCGTCGTCATCGACCACCTTGTAGTCGGCGTCGTAGTACTGGCCGTCCTGTGCGCCGGCGTCGGGGCCGGGCTGAGCGCCCTGGGTGCCCTGGGGGTTGGCCTGCTGGTACAGCTTCTCACTGACGGCGTAGAATGCCTGGGTCAGCTCCTCGGTGGCGGCCTTGATGGCGGCGGTGTCCTGGCCCTTCAGGGTCTCCTTCAGCTTATCAATACCGCTCTGCACCTTGCTCTTGTCGTCCGCGGGGATCTTGTCGCCCATCTCGGAGAGGGTCTTCTCGCTCTGGTAGACCATCTGGTCGGCCTGGTTGCGGACTTCGACCTCCTCCTTCAGCTTCTTGTCCTGAGCGGCGTACTGCTCGGCTTCCTTGACGGCTTTCTCAATGTCATCCTTGCTCATGTTGGAGGAGGATGTGATGGTGATATGCTGCTCCTTGCCGGTGCCCAGGTCCTTAGCGGAGACGTTGACGATGCCGTTGGCGTCGATGTCGAACGTGACCTCGATCTGGGGCACGCCGCGGCGGGCGGGGGCGATGCCGTCCAGGTGGAAGCGGCCCAGGGACTTGTTGGCTGCCGCCATCTCGCGCTCGCCCTGAAGGACGTTGACCTCCACGGAGGTCTGGTTATCGGCGGCAGTGGAGAAGATCTGGCTCTTCTTCACGGGGATGGTGGTGTTGCGGTCGATCAGCTTGGTGCACACGCCGCCCATGGTCTCAATGCCCAGGGACAGGGGGGTGACGTCCAGCAGCAGCAGGCCCTTGACGTCGCCGGTCAGAACGCCCGCCTGGAGGGCGGCGCCCATGGCCACGCACTCATCGGGGTTGATGCCCTTGAAGGGCTCGCTGCCGGTGAAGTTCTTCACGGCCTCCTGCACGGCGGGGATACGGCTGGAGCCGCCCACCAGCAGAACCTTGGACAGATCGGAGGGCTTCAGGCCCGCGTCGGACATGGCCTGGCGCACGGGGCCCATGGTGGCGTCCACCAGATGGGCAGTCAGTTCGTTGAACTTGGCGCGGCTCAGGGTGACGTCCAGGTGCTTGGGGCCGGTGGCGTCGGCAGTGATATAGGGCAGGTTGATGTTGCTGGTGGTCACGCCGGAAAGCTCGATCTTGGCCTTCTCGGCGGCCTCTTTCAGCCGCTGCATGGCGACTTTATCGGTGGACAGGTCCACGCCGTCGGTGCGCTTGAACTCGCCGACCAGCCACTTCATGACGCACTCGTCGAAGTCGTCGCCGCCCAGGCGGTTGTTGCCGGCGGTGGCCAGGACCTCGATGACGCCGTCGTCGATCTCCAGGATGGAGACGTCGAAGGTGCCGCCGCCCAGGTCGTAGACCATGATCTTCTG
>JAUNGH010000025.1 GCA_030524605.1 Oscillospiraceae bacterium
GGCCGGCTGCCTTATAGGCGGCGTCCGCATTGGCCTTCACCACACTGGCGTCTCCCTTGAACAGCGTCTCCACGCCGCCGATACTCTGCTCCAGCTTGGCACCCTGACTGACCGCCCCGCCGATTACGGCGGTAGCAGCAACCGTGACCGGAATGACCACGGCCTTTCCGATCTTCTCCAGCTCGCCCTTGACCTTCGCAAGCCCGGCGGATACCCCGTCCTTCAGCTTCAGGATGGGAGATGCCACCATTTTCCCCACGACCTTGGCGGTGGCCATATCCTTGACAGCCACCGCCGTTGTGACCTTCTTCCGCAGAGGTTCCAGTTTCTTGCTCAAAGCGTCCGCCGCCTTTTTCGCAGCGGTGGCGTCCAGTCGCGCGGTCCGTTTCTGATCCCAGGTGGACTGAAGCGTTTTCCTGGTTTTCTCCACATCCTTCCGGAAGGACGACTGTTCCTCCTTGATGCTGCGGAGCACCGCCGACATATTGTCTGTGATCGAGATCACACCCTTAACAACACCCATCAGCGGGACCCTCCCTTCGCATTAAAGTTGAACATGCGCGCCCGTTCCTCCAGGGCCAGGTTCATGGATGCCATATAAAAGAGCCTGGACTCCAGATCCAGGCTCAAAAATTTCTCCGCATCCCATCCCTTTTGGATGTAGTAGTGCAGCAGGTATGCTTCGCCATCCTGGGCGATCAGTTTTTTAACTGTTCCACCACCGTGATCTCTTTGGTGTTCAGTACGCCGCTCAGCTCCATCACCTTTTTGGCAAGACTCTGGATCTCACCGAAGTAGAAGATGTTCATGATGTCCAGCGGCTCCTGCAGGGTACGCTGCTCAGCGGGCAGCTCGGCCTCGGCCTTCATGATCTCGTTGGCGGTGTCCTTCAGGCTCGGCTCCACAGCGGCCAGATAGATGCAGTACTTGTCGCTGCGGTTGGGATCATCGTTGTCATCGGTCTTCAGGCACTCTATGATCTCCGCATTGGTCAGGCTGCGGATCTTCAGGTCGGCGTCCATGCTGGGGATGTGCAGCGTCTGATACCTGGGGACCTTCTTGTCCTGGAGCCGCTGCATGGCCTTGCGGGAAAACTCTGCCAGAAAGCTCTTTTTTTCAGTGTTCATTGTCGTACGCTCCTTACGCGATCTGATCCAGGTTCACCATGTCGGTGGGGGTGAAGCCACCGCTGACCTCCTCCTCAATGGCCTTGCCCTTCTCCATGTTGACCAGGGGCAGATCATTGAACCAGCAGTTGTCGATGGAATACCGTTCCTGCTGCTCTCCCACCGCGTCCGGGTCGGCCAGCTTGGTGATCATCTGGCTCCGCTGGTCGATACCCTTCTTCCAGTTCTCAAACACGGACAGGTAGCGGGAGTAGACCTTCTTCACCACAACGGTAAACTCGCCCTTCAGTCCCACCATCTTGCTGTCCACATCGAGACCCATCTGCACATCCTCCCGATTGGCGGTCACCTTGACCTCCACCTTGGACAGTTCAAAGATCTTCTCACCGTCGATCCAAAGCTCCCCCCAGGTGCCGGAGAGGGTCTTGTTGCCTTTGACTTTGCTCTTGCTCATGTATGCCTCCTCACATATTGCACACCAGGTTCAGGTCTTCCATGGCGTCAACGAACTTGACGTTGCTGGCCACAAAGACCTTGGATCCGGTGTTGTACTTGGCGATGGCCGTATCATCCATACCAGAGGTGTCGATGCCTTTGCCCTCAATGTAGAGTCTCTGCTCCTCCAGGTCGATCTCGGCGGTGTTGTCAAAACCGCTGTCCAGGACGTCGCCCTCCAGGGCCTTCTGGTAGGCCAGGACCGCTGCAATGAACGCCTGCTTGTTGTCATAGTTGTTGATGACCTTGCCGACATAGGAATCCTCGAAAGTGCTCCGGATATCGTCCTGGTACAGGTCGACGCCCTCCATAATTTTGATCTTCGAGAAATCCTCACCCTTCTCGGCGGTGAACGTGACCAGGCTGTTGACGCCCCGGCCGATCTTGTAGTTTTCGCTGTCGAAGACGATGACCAGCTGACCCTTGTCGATGCGCTCGTCGGGATCCTCCGGCACATCGGCCTCCGTGATGTCCGACAGCACATAATAGGTGCTGCTCCGGGCCAGGGACAGGCCCGCCAGTACGCCGGCGATTCGGGCACAGTACTCGGCGGTGGAGAAGGGCGTGTCACTCAGGGTACTGGTGATGTTGCCCGTAGTCAGGTTGATGATGCCCTCGTGGTCGGCCGCGCAGTCGGGCAGCACAGCCTTGAAGGTCTTGTGGTTGTTTTCCCGCTGCTCCTTGATCCACGCCGACACCAGACTTTTTTCATCGTCTGTGATACCAGGGATGGTCAGGTAGTTCCACTTCAAACTCTGGAGCTGTTTCAGCACCGGGGACAGACTCTCTGTATCGGTGGAGACCTTCATGATCAGCACCTTGTAGGGGCCGCCCTCATAGCTCAGCTTCAGATACTCGTAGTTGCGCTGGGAAAACGTAGAGAAATCCACGTCCAGGATGCTGTTGTAGACGCCGAAGGCCTTGCCGCCCTCGGTATCATCCTTCAGGACAATGGCCACAATGCCGCGCTCGCTGCGCTGGATGGCGGTCAGGCCCTTGGTTTTAAATGTAATGTTGATTTCGGGCAATCCCATACAATTACGCTCCTTCGTTTGTTCTGACGGTGGTTTTCAGTTCTTCCATAACGGGCGGCTGTTCCGGTTCCTCCACACTGTCCCGGAAAGACAGGGTAAAGGTGCAGTGGAGCATCTTGTCCACCACCTTGTACGCCACGTCCGGTACAGTGATGGCCCTGGCCTCTCCACCGTCCTGGAACCGGAATACAGGCCGCAGGGCGCCGTCCACCTCCTGGGCCATGGTCAGATATCCGTCATTGCTCTCGGCCCTGGTGTGGAGGGATGCCTCCACCAGCACTGTCCGGTCTGTGTGGAAGGCGCTGGCAGTGACGTTTCCCGTGGGGATGATCTCCAGAAACACATAATCCTCCAGATCGGGCTCCGGCTCGTCGTTCTGCGTTTTATTGATCTCCTCGCAGAACACATCGAAACCGGGATACAGCCCTTTGAACAGGGCCACCAGCGCCAGGCGGATGGATTGATAGATCGTAGATGCCATTAGAGTCTCCTTTACAGATCGTGGGTGCTGATAAAGTCGTTCAGCCACTCCTGCAGGTAGGCGGGCAGCCGCTGGCTGATCTCCGCCAGAGAGATCTCCATCATGTGTCTGCCTTTGACAAAACCCTTTCCCCCGCGGGTGCGGTGGCCATATTCCACAGGCTCCGCGTACTCCACATTGCTGTAGACCTCGATGTAGTACTCGTCACCCCGCTTCTGGATTTTTCCCACCTTCCAGCTGTTTTGGAGACGGGCGGTCTTGACCGGAGTGTTCTCCTTGACGCGGCCCTGCAGCTCGTAGGCAATCTGGATGACCAGGGCCTTGAACGCCTCCGGGTACTCCTCCTCAATCATCCGCGCCAGCTGCTTTTCCAGCGCGTCCAGTCCGTCAAAGCGGTATTCCGTACTGCTCATGCGGTGGTCCTCGCCAGCTTCAGCGGCACGTTGTTGTGGGAGGGGTGGCGCTCGGCCAGGCCGGCCACAGCCTCGGTCTGCTTCCCCAGCCGGGTCACCAGGACGGTGTCGCCCGGCTGGATGTCCACCTCCGGGCGGACAAACAGCAGATAGTCCGTATCCACTCTGGCCGTGCTCTTGCTCTGCGCCAGCTTGCCCCCGGAGGGGGTGGAGAGGGCGCAGGGGATATCCTCATACACCCGGTCCCCGTCCAGCCCCTTCAGAAAGCGGCTCTCACCGGACGGCAGCTCGGCCTTGTACGGCCTGTAAACCGTACAGGTGTCTGTGTAGGTGGTAGCCAGGATGTCCGCTTCAGTCATCGGGGCAGTCCCTCGGCAGCTTCATCCGCTTAAAGGGGATCAGCTGGCTTTCATAGTTCTTCACAAAGGCCACCGTCTCTTTTAGGGCGGAGGTCTTGTCCCGGTAGTCGATCCTGGTGTCGCCGCGGGTGATGCCGGAGACGTCGTTCTCCGTGGGCGCAATCTGGTCGGCCTTGAGCATATCCTCCACGATCTGCGCCGCCACATCCTCCAGCGGCTCCGGGAAGTCCTTCCGGAAGCAGAACACCTTGATGCGGTTTACAGCCCGCTTCACATACCGCCTGATGGTGGGCAGCTGCTCGTCCGGCAGCTTCAGATCACTCTGCGCCGTCGCTGCGATCCGGTCGATCAGTTCCTCCATTCTGCTCCTCCTTCCCCGGGGAAATCGGGACGTCCTTGGTCTTGCCCTTCCTGGCGGGCGCGGAAGTCTTTACCCGCCGAAAACCCATTGCTTCCAGCTTGGCGGCCTTCTCCTCGGACTCCACCTTGCGCGTCACATTCAGCCGTTTCAGCGTGATCATGCCGTCTCACCTCCCTGCGCCGCCTTGGCCTCCTTGATGTTGACCAGGATGGCGTTCATCTTGTTTTCCAGCACCCACAGGTCATGGTACTTGCGGTAATCCATGGCCCAGGCCCGCTTCTTCTGATAGGTCTCCGGATCGAAGATGCGCACCTTGTCGGTGCGGGAGACGGCGATGGGCGCGGTGCGGGGACAGATGATCCAGTTGATATTCTTCGCATCCTCAGCGGGCGCAAAACCGCCCTTGGTCTGGTCGGAGGAGGTGCCGTCGTTGAAGAGGTAGCTGGTCTTCATGCGGCCGGAGCCGACGCGGATGATGGGGTGCTGGCCGTTGACGGACTTCACCTTCAGGGTGATGTCGCCCTGCCGGAAGTCCGTCACGCTGAGGTTCTTTGCCAGGTTGGTGTTCAGATCGAACAGGGCCGCCACAGGGGTTGCCATCGTCACGATCAGCGGGGTGTCGTCGCCCACCGCGTCCTGCACCTCGGCAAGATCGGCGTAGAGCGCCTTCAGGATGGTGGATTCCTCCGGGGTGTAGCCGTACTTGGCCCGGTCCTTCTCCATGGCCAGGGCCGCCAGGGTGCTGTAGCGGTAGGCGTCGATCTCCGGGATCACCTTGGTCCGCTGGAACTCGCCCATGACGCTGGACGCCGTCAGCACGAAGTTGGTGTCGTTGACCTCCTGCTCGTCGAAGGTGAACTGGCGGCCGCGGTCCATGGTCATGGTCTTGGTCTGCCAGGACAGGTCGATGCTGCCCTCCACAAAACCGTTCTGCCGGTCATAGTCGGCCAGGCCGTCCATGTCTAGCTTCGGGATCTTTACCTCGGAACCGCCGTTGTACTTCACCAGCTTGTCGTTCAGCTCCATCCAGCCGCTGGTGGCCTGCTCCACGGCGGCCTTATCCAGCTCCGCCTGGAAAATCTTTGCGTATTCAAGCGTGTTAGCCATATCAGTTCAGTCCTCCTCTGATGTTCTTGGCGATCTGGTCCTTCATGTCGTTCTCGGCCGTGGCCGCGCCGCCCAGGCCCTCCGGGGTCCTGCCCCGCAGCCGCGCGGTGACGGCGGCCTCCAGGCTGTCCTTAAAGACCTGCTGGACATGGGCCAGGCTCTTTTCCATGCTCTCCTGGTCGGTGTAGGTCAGCAGGTCCGCCAGGCCCGCAGGATAGCCATCCTTCTGCAGCTGGGCCAGGGCCGTGTCCTTCAGGTCCCGCTGGAGCAGCTTGGCCTCCAGGTCGGCCACCCGCTTGTCCTTGGCGTCGGCCTCGGCCTTGGCCCGCTCCTCCGGGGACAGCTTCGCCAGCCGGGCCTGCTCCTCCTGTTCGGCAGCCCAGGCGGCCTTTGCCGCCTCCAGCTTCGCCTGCAGGTCGGCCTCGGTGTAGGTCTTGCCCTCCGGTTCCTGCTTTGCGGGCGCCGGCTCGCCGCCCTCCCCGGCGGGGGTCTCCTTGCCCTTGCCGCCAAAGAGGGAATCCAGGAACCTCTGGAAGGCGCTCTGCTGCTCGGCGGTGGGCGCGGCGCCCTCCGGGGCTGCCGGGCCGCCAGCGGGGGCGGGGTCGCTGGGGGCCGGATTGGTCGGGGTTTTCAGTTCATCCATTGCTCTTTCCTCCTGTTGTTTTCTGATTTTGTGCATAATAAAAACACCCCTTACAGGGTGTTTTTACGATGTTGAAATTTGGCGTGCCCGTCAATCGTAGGGCATGACTTTTTTGCGCTGTTTCACCTTTGGGACATTGGGATCGGTCGGTTCAAAGAGGATGCCATGGTCTCCTTCAACGGGGTGGTCGTGAATCACATAATTTCCCAAAATGTCTTTCGGAATACGTTCAAACGCCTTGCAGCTAAGGGTTCCAATTTTATAGTGTTTGCAGTACCCACACTGTGATGTGACTGCACAGGGGTTATCCCACCAACGGGCATCGCTAAACGGTTTCTTCTTCATATGACAATTCCTCCATGTAAATGGTGTGCCCGTCAATTTTGGTCGGACGAAAATAGGTGCCGCGCGGAAAAAGAATCTCCTGTTCTCCGGGATTTAGGTTGCTAATGTCTCGTCCGCTCTTGGAGATAATCACATATTGAATCTCCATACTCTTGTCATAGACTGATGTTGAAGCCGAAGTATAAGACGGGAACTCTTTTGGAAGGCCAATTGTGTAGCTTGCCACAAAGGCGTCCACATCGTCGATCTCAAATCCTTTGGACAGGGAGCGGTAGACCGTCCCTCGATATTCCGGCAGCTTCGCCAGCGCGGCGTCCAGGTCCTTCACCATCTCCTGATCGGCCTTGGACAGGGCGGTGCCCCGCCGCAGCTTGTCGTTCAGCTTATAGGAATCGCTGCTGATGTATTTCAGCAGCGCCGCCTTTTCCGGTTCCTTTAAGGAAATTGTAGCAGATTTGGCGGGGGTGTCAACGTATTTCTCCTTCCACTCCCGGAACTTGATGTTGTCGGGGAGGGGCGTGCCGTCGATGACCCGGTTGAACATCCCCTTGTCGAAGTCGGCCACCACCATGCACAGGCAGTTGGGATGGATCGGCGGGAAATTCAGACCCGCCTCCGCGTCCTCCACCCGGAAGGTGCGGCCGTTCAGCTGGGCGCAGGTGCATCCGCCGCTGTGCTCGGTGCCGCCTATGAAGCGGTACCGCTGGATGCCGTTCTCCTTGTAGCCCATCAGCTCCCCCTGGTTGGCGAAGTAGCTGCACTCCGTCCGCACCAGGCGCTCGGCGTTGTAGCGGCCCTTGTCCATCACGTCGTCGATGGCCTTGGCCATCTTCTGGACGCTGCTGCCCTGGATCAGTCCCAGGGAGATCTCCCGCCGGGCCAGGGCGGAGAGGTGGTCGCAGGCGCCCCACACCGCCTCGGAGAATGTGCGTTCGCTCCAGGGGTGGTCCAGCACCTGCCGGATCAGTTTCTCGTCGAGCCTGGCGACGTGGAAGCCCATGCCCATACCCTTCTGGACGGCGTAGCAGCTCTCATAGTAGTTCACCTCCAGCATATCTCCCAGCAGGGTGTCCAGCTTCGTCTCGCTGTCCATGGCCAGGTCAATCATATTCTGGTAGATGTTCGCCAGCAGCTGCTCCTTCCGACTGATCCGGCTCTTCATGGCCAGGGTGTTCAGCTCCAGCAGGGCCTTGCTGTCCCCGGCGGCCCCGGACACCTCCGCGATGTACGTCTCCATGGACTTCCGCCAGGTGCTGTACTCCCGGCCCGACAGGAGCCGGGACGCCTCCGCGTCCGTCAGCTGGTTATCCTTGGCGTAGCGGGCGAACATGGCGTTGATCTCCTTCTCGATGTTGTAGGCCGCCTCATCGTAGAGGAAGATCAGATCCCGCGCCGCGCTGTCCTTGCGGCGGGTGTTCTCCAGCACCCGCGCCTTCGCGTCTTCGATCCACTGGCTGCGCGTCCACATGCTCACCGGGCGCCATCACCCCTCTCCTGGGGCGGGGCCTGGCCGTCCCCGGCGTCCTGGGCCTCCCGCAGCGCCTTGGACAGTGCCTCATAACCGCCGAAACCGCTCATGTCATCCTCTTTTTCCTTTTCCAACTTCTTCAGCTCATCCTGCACGTCGCCGATGATGGGCAGCATCTGAAGACGGGTCTCTCTGGACACGTCGTTGGACAGCATGGTGATGATCTGCGCGATCTCCAGGATATTCTGCGGCTTGTTCCGGCGGAACTGGATGTCGATGTCCCGATAGTCGAAGTGGCCGCCCTTGATGTTCAGAATGGTGGTGATCAGCTCGATGCGCCGCTGCAGCGCCCGCTTGAACTTCCGCTCCTTGATGGCGCAGATCTGCTCCAGGCCCCACAGCTTATAGGACACGGCCACACCGGAGAGGTTGCCGCCGAAGTTCTCGTCGTTCAGGTTCGGTACGCTGGAAAACAGGTGCATATCCTCCCGCAGCCGCTTCTTATAGGTCTCCAGGGCGGCGTCGCTGACCTCCTTGATGAGCCACTGGATGTCGCCGCCGTCCTCCAGGATGATGGCGCCCTTCTCCTTCATCTCCGCGATGTCCTGGGATGTCACGTCCCCCATCTTCAGCACCTTCAGGATGGCCTCGTCATTGTACTGGAAGAAGTTCGCCGTGTTGCTCTGCACCCGGTTGTAGGCGTCGATGATGCCGATGATCCCCTCGAAATCCCCGGTGCGCTCCTCGTTGTTGATGTACTCCACAAAGGGGACATCCTGCCAGTAATGCTTCCGGATGTCCACCAAATCCAGGGGGCCGCCGTTGTAGCTGACAAAATACCAGCACTCCGCGGCCGTCCAGAATTCCACCTTCTTGACGGGATTCCCGTCCCGGTCCCTGGAGTGGATGAAGCGGATGGCAGCCATGGGGGTGGTGTAGCCCGTCTCGTAGATCATGATGCAGTTCGCCGGAGCCACCTTCACAAAGCGGATCTGGGCGTCCTCGTCCAGATACAGCATCTCAAAGCAGCTGCCGTCAATACTGGCCAGCTTCGCAAGCTCCGTGTTCTCGTCCTGCTCGTCGTTGTAATCGAAGATGTCCTGCAGGGCGGCCATGAACGCGCTGTTCTGGCTGGAATAGGCCACAGGCTGGCCAATGAAGTAGCCCACGGCGGTATCCGTGACATACCGGGCCATGTTGTTCACGATCTTGTTGTCCGGGGCGGTGCTGTCCTTCTTCTTGTGGTGGAGGATGTCGTGGTCTCCCACATAGTAGCCCTCCAGCTTCGGATACTTGGTGCCGTACCCGTTCTCGTCGATGATCTTCTTGATGTCGGCCTCCGTCAACCCATCCAGGGCGGAGCGCTCCATATACAGAACAGGCATTACAGTGCTCCTTCCCGAAACAGCAGCGGAGGAAAGTGACTCTCCGTCAGCTTTTTCTTCATATCCTCCAGGTCAATTGTGACGGTGGTGGTTTCCGCGATTTTGACCGTTCGGTAATCATGGGCCTGGATCATCGGCTGAGCCACGGGCTGTGCCGCTTCCGCGGCGGCCGGCTCCAGAAAACCGTGTTCCTCCAGCCGCTTGTGGTCACAGGCAGGCAGGTAGGGGCACTTCCGGCATCCACTGTATATCTTTGTCAATCCCATCAGGCCGCCTCCTATAAACCTAACTCTCTGCGGTCGATCACACGGAACCGCTTTGTTTTCTTGGCAATCGTCCGCGCGCCCTCCAGCGCGTCGGGGCCGTCGTCGTGCGCCCCCATCGGGAAATGGTACAGCTGCTCCAGCAGCCGCTTGTGCCTGGCGCTGAACTTGATGTACTTGTTTTTGATGTCCGGCTGCAGCGTCTGGATACGCAGCACCTTGTCGCTGGTCTGCTGCACCTCCTCAATGGGCAGGTACAGTCCGGCCCGTGCACTGGCCTTGGCCAGCTCTTCCTTCAAAAACCACTGGAACTGGTTCACCTCGGCACCCAGTTTCTTGTAACCGCGCCCATAGGTGGCCCGCAGCCACTTCTCCTTTTCCAGCACGTCGGTGATGATCCTGTCCGGGTGCCGCCGCTCGATGTCGGCGTCCACCACATACATATAGCCGCTGACCTTGTGCTTGGCCAGGGTGATAATGGCGGAGAAATCGCTCTTTTTGCTCTTGCCCAGGGAGGGGTCGACGAAACCGAAGAACTGGAACGCCCGGTCGCGGAAATTGATCTCGGCCTCGTTGTAGAAATCGAACCACTCCTTGAAGAAGATACAGTCATCCGGGTTGATTGGCTCGTTCTGCATCTCCGAATTGAAGGCGCTCTCGCCCTCGGAGACCCGCATCACCATCAGGTCGTAGTAGGACAGCTTTTCCTCCCACAGCACCCGCGTCCCCTCCAGCATGGCCCCACGGTGGGCTTCGAAGAAGGCCAGCGCGTCCTGCTCCCGGCCGTCGTTCTCCAAGTCGGTGTAGATGCGCTCCCACTGCTGCCACAGCTCGTCGGCGGGGGAGAAGGCCATCACCGCCTGGTACTTGACCGCCCGGTAGGCGGGGTTCTTCAGCGTGTTGGCCAGAAGGCTGTCGTAGTGGAGCAGGGTGCCGATATACACGATATCGGTATAATCGTCGCCCGCCTTGGACACGGCCTTCTTGAACCAGTTGTCCAGCTTGGCCCGCTGCTCCGGCGTGCGCACGTTCTCATCGTTCTCCACATCGTCCAGGATGATCAGGTCGGGACGCCAGTTGCGGTGCTTCCGGCCGCGGATCTTCTTGCCGCTGCCGATGGCTTCGATCTTGATATTGGACTTGGTCACCAGCACATTGCTCCGCCACACACCGCCCGCCAGATCGCCGAAGTCCTCCCGGATGGCGGCGTTCTCCTCGAACTCCACCCGGATATTGTCCAGGAAGCCCTCGGCCTGCTCGCTGCTGTCCGAGATGATGATGGGGTAGTGCTTGTACTGGTAGAGGACGGCGTGCATGGTGCCCTTGAAGGTAAGGTTGGTGCTCTTGGCGTGGCCACGGGGGGCCGCCACCACACGGCGCACCCCGGGCAGCCTGCTGATGGCCTGCACCTCCGCCGCCGTCAGAGGGGTGCGCCCCTTCAGAACGCCCTGCTGCCAGATATTGTCCAGCTCCCGGTGGAACTCCGGGGACGGCCTGCTGAAGTAGTGCCCGAAGTAGGCCCGGCCGAAGAATTCCAGATCAATGGCACCCAGCTGCCGGCGCAGCCCCCGCGCCCCGGTCAGCGGCGCCCCGGCCTCCAGCGCCTGCCGCAGCCGTGACCGCTCCGGGGCGTCGTCTTTGTTTAAGAAACCTTTTAACAGCTCCCGGAGGGCCTTTAAATCCGTCCCCCCGGCGTCGCTCTGCCGGGCTTCCGCCTCGGCGATGGCTCCCGCCAGCGCGTTGATGCTCTGTTTTTTGCGCTCCTTCAACGGCCCGTCTCCTTTCCTGCCATAAAAATAAGGGCCTCAGACGGCCCACAATGCCTTTTCGGCCCTTTCCGTGAAATGACCCCGCCCATCCCGGCGCGTCGTTTTTAAAGGGGAATGTGCGCGATTTAAACGGTATTCCCGGCAAAGGAAAAGAACCGGGTGTGAAAATCCGGGGGAAATGGGTATGCTTCGCCACCCAGCCCCCGATTTTCAGGCCGGTTCTTTTCATGATTTCCACCGTTCTTCCCGGTCGGGACGAATCAACCGACCAGGCCTTCCGGGCTTCCTGTCCGCGGCCTTTAAGCCTCAAACGCTCTCCACCACCTCCACGGACAGGTTCAGCGTCTTCGGCTCCCCGCACAGGGTGATCTCCACCCTGGCCCTGCGGGCGCGTTTGTCATATTGGATGGTGCGGGTGGCGAAGCTGGAGAGCACGCCTTCCACGATCCGCAGCGAACCGTCCGGCAGCTCCCGCACCCTGGTCGGCTCCAGGGGTTCCCCGTCAATGCCCGCCAGGGCCTTGATCCACTCGGCCTCCAGATAGCTCAGGTGCGAGGGCGCCAGCCCGGAGGCGCCGAGAAACCGTGTCACGCCGGGAATGCCCTTCACACGGTAGTAATTCTCCGCGTTGTACCGGAGGTTTACGAACACATAACCGGGGAACAGGGTGTACGCCTTTCGCGTCCAGCCTCCGCCTTTGCGCACCTGGCGGTTCTCCCGCGGCACCAGGGCCAGGATGCTCAGTTTCTGAAGCGCCTCCTGCACGGCCCGCTCCTGCCCGTTTTTCACCTGCAGCACATACCACATAAAATCACCCCTTGTCCAAACCCTCCCGCTTCTTGGCGTTCAGGAACTCATTGACCTGCCTGTAAAGCTCGGGCTGCTCTCTGGCCATGGCCTCGAACACCAGGCTCTTGACGGCCTCCAGGCCTGCCTCCGCGGCGTCCTGGTTCTGGATGTCCACCCGCTTCTTGTAGGCGGCGGCCCGTACCAGCGCGTTGGCCTCCCGCAGCATCTTGTCCACGCTCACCCCCTGCCAGTCCTCCTCGCTGGAATTGGCCAGGGCGTTCAGCAGGTTCTGGCTTGTCAGTCGGATGATGGCCTCCGTGGTGTCCAGGTCCGGATACTTGTCCAGCTCGTCCATCATCCGCCGGAAGTTCTCCTGTGCGATGGCAAGCGTCTGCACGCTGGCCAGATAGTCCTGCGCGTACCGGAAGACGCTGGAGGTGGAGATGCCTACCCCGTTCTCTCCCAGGTAGTCCACGATCTCACGGTAGGTGGAGCCGGTCAGAAGCATCTGCTCCACCGTCTCCTTCAGGGCGGGTTCGAGAGCGTCGATCTTGCTGTGCTTCCGGTTGCCCGTCTTCCTGGCCATCTCCTCACACTCCGATCAGCTCGTCCCGGATATTGCCGCACAGCAGCCGCTTGCCCTTGCCGGTCAGCAGCCCCTCCAGCGTCCGGTAGTCGCTGTCCGCCAGCTCCGCTGTCTCCCCGGTGGAGATCTGCCGTAGCCGGATATACCCCTCCTCCGCCAGGAAGTTCACGCTGTCCAGGAACTCGCTCTCCGACACGCCCCGGCCCATCTGAAGCCCCTGGATATCCGCCAGGCGGTGGTACTGGTGGGCCAGGATGTTCAGCGCCAGCAGCACCTGGGCGTTGGACTCGATAAAGTTCCCGGCCCGCAGCGCGCTCCGCGCCCCGATCTCCTCCTCTACCAATTCGTCCTCCACGGCCCCGGCCCGCTGCCGGATGCCCTTGCCCGTCAGCTTGGCCTCCAGCTCCCGGTAATCGCTGTCCGCCAGCGTGGAGGGGATCCGGTCGGCCATCCGCCGCAGCCGGATATACCCTTCCTCCGCCAGAAAATTCACGCTGTCCAGGAACTCGTCCTCCGACACGCCGTCGTTCTTCACCACGTTCCGCACCCCGGTCAGGCGGTTGTACCGCGTCCGCAGGATGTTGACGGCCTGCAGCGTCCTGCTGTTGTTCCGCGCAAAGTTCGCCGCCGCCAGCTGGTGTCTTTCCTCTCCCATCATAAATCCTGCTCCCCCTTGATCTTATATTCCAGCAGGAGGTTGATCTTCCTGTCCAGCTCGCTGAACTCCCGGAAGAAGTCCTCCTTGGTCAGATATGTCCCCATGATCGTCTTCACGTCCATCCGCACCTCGTCATAGCACTTGTCGTGGACGCTCCGGGGCGTGTAGTCTCGCCGGATCTCCTCCAGCTCCCCGGATACCTTCTCCAGGTCCTTCTCGTAGTCCTTCTTCTTTACGGTGGTGTCTCTGACCTCCTTCAGGGACTTCTCCTGCTCGTCGATGCGCCCGAACAGGGAGCGTTTCAGAAGATACACCAGCCCCGCGGTCACAAATCCCAGCAAAAGCACGGCCAGCCACCAGGTCCCGGCGTCAAACGTCATAGTGAAAACCTCCGCAAAAAAAATAGACGGTACGATTGATCTGCGTCAATCATACCGTCCAAAGAGAAAAGCCGTCAAATAAAGCCCTTTAGTATTTGGTTTTACAAAAGGGACAGCTGCCCCTCCAGCGGTCGGGAGCGGAGCTCCCGTGTCCTGTCTGCTACGATATTCCGAATCGTGACCTCTGTCAACCCGTATTTTTTTCCCAGCTCCCGGAAGTTGTACCCATCGAACTCGGCCCGGATGCGCTTGTTCCGGTCGCTGCGTTCCAACTCGTCCAGCTTGGGGACATAGATGTTCGTGCCGGGGAACTCCTCGTACAGCCGCTTGACGTTCTCAAGCCCGATGATCCCGGCGATCTGCTGCCACACCTCGCTCAGATCCTCCATCTGCAGGCCGTCCAGCACACTGCTCACCGTGCCTCACCTCCCGGCGGCCCCTGCTTCACATTGGCCGCGTATTTCTTCAGGATCTCGATCAGTTTGTTGCAGCTCCGGAAGTCCAGCCAGGCGAACGGGGCGCGGGGATCGGCGTCCACCTTCAGTTCCTTGCGGATGATCCCGCACAGCCGTTCCCCCAGGGTGGCCGTGCTGGGCGCCGTGTCCCGCGCCTCCAGCTGGTACATCAGCGCCCATGCCTTCCGCTGCTGGCCCTCCGTGGCCCCGCCGGGCCGCTCCGGGTGGGCCTTGGGCTTCCCCTGGCGGGGAGGGGAGGGAGCGCCGCCCTGCCTGCGCCGCAGGTCCGCGATCACCGCCTGGGCCTCGCCGTAGGTCAGCGCCTTTACTGACCCCTTCCCCGTGACGGCGGAAACCAGCGCGTGCAGGTCGTCCTCCTCGTTTCCCCGCTCCACGATGCCCAGCGCGTTCCCCATGGCGTAGATCTTCCGGATCTGCTGCTTGTCTATGGCGGCCATGCCGTCCCCTCCTTTCTTCAAAATGCGCCTGTCAGGCCCGCTCCAGCTTCTCCCGATCCGGCTCGTACCAGAAAACGTCCTCCACCTTGATCCCGGCGCCCGCCGCCACGATGTCCGACGGCGGATACTTCCGCAGCGCGTCTTTGTCGATCTTCGGCTCCGAGCGCTTCACGCAGTCGCTCATGCCCTTGGTCACCAGCTGCTTCACGATCTCCGCCAGCTTGCCCGGCGCTTTCGGCAGGGTGATCTTCGTGGACTTCCGGAAGCCCACGCTGCCGAAGTTCAGCGTCTTGGTCTTCTTGCCGTCCATATCGTCCCGGTTGGACTCCGCGAAGTCCCGGATCTGCTTCTCCAGCCGCTTGGTCTCCTCCAGGAAGGGGCGGCTCCTGGCCTCCGCCTCCGCCTTGGCCGCGTCGATCTTCTCCTGCATCTCCGCCTCAAAACCCTCTACCACCCGCTGGTTGTTCCCGATGTCCGCCAGCGCCTGGTTCACCTCGTCCCAGCTCTCAAACGCCGGGGCCTCGTCCAAAACCTTTTTTCTTGCCATGATGTTGTCCTCCTACAGTTCAAATTGGATTTGTTCCGGCACCTCCACGGTGACGGAGACCACCCGCACCTCGCCCAGCGGCTCCAGCGCCATGGCCACAGCCTCCTTCAGCCCCTGGATGTCCTCCGCCGGGCCTTTCACCCTCAGATGGATGTTCAGCATGGCACACCGTCTCCCGGTGCGAAGTCGAAGACCTCCACCTCTGTATCATCCTCTGCGATCACGATACGGCCCTTGCCGCAGCTCCCGAACAGCCCGTAGGCCGCCCAGTCGCACCCCTGGCCGTCGCCCGCCTGGGACGCCGGGCGCATATGCCCGTTGTACCGTCCGATGCAGTTCTGGGTCGCCTCGTTAGGGCCTTTCCCCAGCGTCACGAAATCCCGGACTGTGGATACCTTCCCGCAGGCCGGGCATTGGAACGCCCAGCTCGCGGGGTCCTTTCCAAACCGGCGGATCGCCTCAGTCCGCCACTCAGCCAGTGTCTGCTTTGCCATGTTTCAACCTCCTGTCCTTTGGCTGTCAGCGCCGCGCCCCCACGGTGGTGGGGGCGGTCCCGGCTTCCACGGGACTGGGCCTTGGGCCTGTTCACTTTAGGCAAGGGGCGTGCTCCGCGCCCCAGGACGTCAGCCACCAGCTCTTTTGGTGGCTCCCGTAGAGGAGTTCCCCCTCGCTGGTCAAGACCCGGTCCTTCAGGACGGCCTTCGCCGCCTCCCGGATGGGTCCGCCGTCGGTCAGATAGACCGTATCCCCCACGGACAGCACCTCCCTGATCTGCTGCGCTACGCTCTTTCGTCCCATGTTCCGCCTCCTTCCTCCAGCGTTGCCATGCCCAGCCGCTCCCGGTATGCGTCCACCGCCCGCCGGACCTGGGCCATGGCCGCGTCGCTCGCCGCGCTGGCGGCCAGGCACCGCCGTTCCTCCTCCGTCCCCCAGCCCGATATGGCGTGGGGGATGGCCGCCAGCACCTCCGGCGCCAGCTCCGTCAGGCGGCGGGCCGTGGCCAGCGGCAGGCGCTCATGGTATCCCCGTAGCAGCGCCAGCCCCGCCTCCACGCAGATCGACGTGCCGCTGCGGATGGTCTCCTGCGCCCGCAGGATGCCCTCCAGCGCCCGCAGGATATTCCGGTCCTTATTGCTCATTTCCCCGCCCCCTTTGCCGCGGCCTCGATCCTGGCCCAGTCTGCCTTGAACTTCCAGCAGTTCCGCCAGATCACCACACCCCGACTCTCCGGGCACCGCCTGGAACGCCATAAAAGGCAGTTGCTGCACTTGTTCTCCGCCCGCTTCATCCCCGCGCCGCCTTTCCCGGCGCCGTGACCTCCACACGCACCGGGTAGACCTCCACGGTACCGTCATAGTGCCCGTCGGCGTAACCATCCTCATATCCCCGTTCATACTCGCCCAAAGCGCGGCCCATCGCGCCCAGCTGGGCGCCGAAGAAGATCAGCAGCGCGATCAGCGGCAGGATCAGCGTCTCGCCGCCGATGGCCGCCGGGCGGCCGTTGACGATCTCAAAGCTCAGCCGGATAAACATCCCGGCCAGCGCCCCGGCGGCGAAGTTCAGGACCGCCCGCGCCGGCTTCCGCAGTTTCTTCATCGTGATTACCTCCTGTTGCCCATCCAGGCCAGAATAATGACCGTCGTGCAGATGATAGCTATGATTGCGATTGCCGTCATGCCCTTCACCACCTCAAATCAGGCCGATGCCCATGTTCCGGGCCATCCCGTACAGGCCCTTGTAGCTGATGTCCTCGTTGTTCACCGCGTTGTTGTAGACGTTGACCGCGCCCCGCACGCCCCACTTGCTCCGGCAGATGCCGTGCAGGAACTCCAGTTCCTTGTCCTGCCCCTCCTCCGCCAGACGGG
>JAUNGH010000277.1 GCA_030524605.1 Oscillospiraceae bacterium
TGATCTCCAGAGGCGGCGGCAGCTCGATGCGCAGCTTCACCTGGAGCCAGCTGGGCACATACAGCAGCAGAATGGTCAGGACGCAGAAGAAGGCGCCCTCAAAGTTTTGCAGCATGATCTGGCGCACCAGCACCACAATCACCAGCGCCCGCAGGATATAGAACACAATGAAGGAGCTCCTGTGCTCCCGCAGCTCCTTTTCCATGGCCTTGCGGAAATTTTTCTTCTCTCGCTTTTTTGCATCTTTTTTCTCGGCTCTGTTCGTTTTTTTCACAATCCGCCCTCCTTTTCGATGGGTCCACGCCCGCCCCGCGCCGTCCGCAGGGCCGCCAGCAGCGCCGCGCAGTCCCGGTAAACGGCAGTGGGCGGCGTGGCCGACACGGCGGCGTCCTCCGCCGTCGCCTCTCCGGTCAGGACCAGGGCGGTGTCCGCCCCGGCGTTGATGCCGCAGGCGATGTCCGTGTACAGCCGGTCTCCGATCATCAGCGTCTCGGCGGGGCCGTATCCCGTCTGCTCCCAGGCCAGGCGGATCATGGTGGGATCCGGCTTGCCGATGAACACCGGCTCCCTGCCGCAGGCATTCACCAGCAGACGGCAGATGGAACCGCAGTCCGGGATGAAGCCGAACAGGGTGGGGCAGGCCAGGTCCGGATTGGTGGCCAGAAAGTCCGCGCCCCGGGCCAGCAGGCGGCAGGCAGTTTCGATCTTTTGATAGGTCAGCTCCGTGTCGAAGCCCGCCAGCACCGCCGTCACGTCGTCCGACGGCCCGTCCCGCAGGGCGAAGCCCGCCGCCGCCAGCTGGCGGCGGAAGGACGCCGTGCCCACCACATAATAAACATCCGCCGAAGCGCGGTTTTTATGCAGGTAATGCACCGTGGCCTCCACAGCGGTGAGAAAGTCCTCCCGCTCCGCCGGGACACCCAGGCGCCGCATCTTCTCCAGCCCGGCGTCCACGCCCCGGGAGGAATTGTTGGTCAGAAAGCGGTACGTCCCGCCTGTCTCCCGGACATATGCCAGAAGCTCCGCCGCGCCGGGGAGCAGGGTCTCCTCCAGATAGATCGTGCCGTCCAGGTCCAGCAGGAACAGCTTTTTTTGCGCCAGGTCCAAACAGGCTCACCTCATTTCGTATTGTAGCATGATACCACAAAGAGGCCCCGCTGACAAGCGGGGCCTCTTTCGCGCCGTTTTATGCGGGGCGGAATGTCCGTCTCACCGTCTTGTTTTCTTCGGCTCCATGCAGCAGACCAGCGCCGCGATGACCGCGATCCACAATGTGATGTCCATCTGTATTCCCTCCTTTTATTTCTTCCGCTTCTCCAGGCGGATGCACTCCAAAATGTAGCTCACCTGCAGGATCCCCCACAGCAGCAGCGCCACGAAGGACGGCAGGATCCCGATGTCAAAGGCGAAATCCAGGATCAGCAGCACGACCCACAGCGCTATGCACGCCGAGCCCGTGGCCCGGTAGGCCCGCATGGCCGCCTGGCCGATCTGCTGGCGCTCCGCCTCGTCGCAGCTCTCCAGCCACTTTTTGTGGAATTTCATGTCATAGACGCTGCCCCGCTTCTCCGGGTTCATGCGGCGGGTCAGGTCCACCACCCTCTGCTGCAGCAGCATGATGGCCACAACCACTGCCAGGAACACCCCCGTGCTGACCAGGGCCCCGTAATGGGACAGGCGGCTGTACGGGGCGGCAGACAGCAGGAAAAAGTCCAGCACCATGGTCACGGCGGTCAGCAGCAGCACCCGGTTCAGGCGGCTCTCCGCCTGGTCGGCGACCTCCTCCGCCTCTCCGTCCCAGCTCTCAAAAAGCCGCTTGGCCGCCCGGTACTGCCAGACGGCTGCGGCCAGCAGCACCAGGGATACCGCCGGGATCAGCCAGGGCAGCACACAGCCCACCAGGGCATCCATGGCCGCCGCCACCGTATCCTCCGCGCCGGAATAGCTCACCAGGCTGCTCAAAAAGCCCAGCGCACCGCCCAGCAGGGCCGCCCCCAGCAGGATCAGGAAAAACTTGGGCAGGGCCTTCCGGTTTTCCTTTTTCACATTGTCATTCATGGTTTTCGTCCTCCTCATAGGAAAAAATGTCCTCAACGCTCACCTTGCAGATTTTTGCAATTTTCAGCGCCAGCGTCACCGACGGGGAGTAGTCCCCCCGCTCGATCTGGCTGATGG
>JAUNGH010000278.1 GCA_030524605.1 Oscillospiraceae bacterium
GCTCATACCGCTTGACGGCGGCGATAAAGGGGTTCCACAGCGTCTTGCGGTAGGTTTTGATCAGGCTGCGCTCGGCAGCTTCCTGAGGCGTCAGTTCGCGGGACATGGAATGGCTCCTTTTTTGCGTGATCACGCAGACTTGCGTGGGAAATGCACCCCCATTTTCTTTTCGGTTGCGCCGAAAAGACTGCGCCCGCGAGCGCGTGTCGCAGGCCAACTGCCGCAAAGCGGCAACTCTTAGGCCGGAGACAATCGGGCTGTACACGGTCCGAAAGAAAAGGCGCGTTTGGGGTCCAACTTTGCTCCACCGGGGTAAAGCTGGGCAATGGGAGTTGTGCGAATCGGGACGGTGCAGACTTGCCGGGCCTGATCCGGGTGCACTGTATGCTCATGGTTTTCCCGCGCAAGTCGAAACGCGGCGTGCAAACTGTGGGTGCTTGACGCAAGAGCTTTCGCAGCAGCCCCGCCGCCGCTATGTGGGTTGTTATCTTGCGTTGCTGTGAAGCATCAGCTCCGTAGGGCGGGCCGCCTCGGCCCGCCGCTTCACTGCACACCGCGCCGGTTTTGGATACGGGCCTTTGCAGGGCGGATGTTATCCGCCTGAAATGCAGACGTTTACGGGAACCAGTCGGCTCATAGCCGCCCCTACGGAGATTTTTCATAAGCAAGACAGTTGGTTAAACGATTTGACGCGCGGCGGGGCGGGGCGCCCCGCCCTACGCAATGGGGAGCAGCACCCGTAAGGCGCACCCCATTCGGGGCACAGTGCCGCTCAGGCCCACCGCTTACCGGCATCCGCCAGGGGACGGCAGCGGAAGCCCATGCAAATTTTGCCCGGTCACGCACACCCCGACTCGCGTGGCGTGATCGCCCCCTCAGCCTCTTACAGCCAGATCGCCCCCAGCTTCAAAACCGACGCAAACACGCGGCGGAGCCAGGGACGCCTGTTCCAATCCTCCAGGGTATACAGCGCGCTTTTGCCCATGATATCATCCATATCCTCCAGCAGCTCCTCCACCGCAGGCATGTGATACAGCAGCACGCCGCACTCATAGTGGAGCTGGAAGGTCCGGTAATCCATATTGGTGCTGCCGATCAAAGCCACCTCCCGGTCCACCATGACGCTCTTGGCATGGAGAAAGCCCGGCGAATACTTATAGATCTTCACGCCGTGGCTCAGCAGCTCGCCCCAGTAGGTCTCCGCCACCATATAGGTCAGTTTGTGGTCGGGGATGGCCGGGATCATCAGCCGCACATCCACGCCGGCATCCCCCGCGATGCACAGGGCCTTCTGCATGGACTCCTCCACAGCGTAATAGGGCGTGGTGATATACAGCATCCGCTTGGCCGAGGCGATGAGCTGGAGATACGTCTCCTCAATGGGGTTGTCGGGGTTGTTCAGGGGGCCGTCGGTAAAGGGCTGGCAGAAACCGGGGGCCTCCGCCGATTCGTGGCGGGGACGGTAGTAGTCGTCCTCGTTGGGCATCGTCCGGCCCATCATCTTCCACATCTGCATGAACTGGGCGGCAAAGCCCCAGACGCCCTCCCCCTCGATGCGGACGGCGCTGTCCTTCCAGTGGCCGAAGCGGACGATCAGGTTGGCATACTCGTCGGCGATGTTGATGCCGCCGGTGTAGGCGTACTGCCCGTCGATGACGGCGATCTTCCGGTGATCCCGGTAGTTGAAGTAGATGCGGTTTACATAACGGTGGACCGGATTAAACACCTCCACCTCAATGCCGGACCGCTGGATCTCCTGGAAGGTGGCATCGGACAGGCGGGTCAGGTTGCCGAAATCGTCAAAGATGATGCGGACCTCCACCCCGGCGGCGGCCCGTTCCTTCAGAACGCGGAAGATCCGGTCCCAGATCCGGCCCTCGGCCAGGATATAGTACTCCAGGAAAATATAGACCTCCGCCTGCTCCATGTGGGCGATCAGATCGTCGAAAAACGCCGCGCCGTCGCCGAAATACCGGGCCTGGGTATCGCGGCAGAGCCAGAAGCCCCGCTTTTGCAGATAGGACGCCAGCCGCCCCCAGGCCGGGGACTGGCGGCGCAGGCGGGAGAGATTGTTCTCGCTGGCCATCCGCTGGCTCTCCCGCTGGGGAATGGGCGGGACTTTCCGCAGGCTCAGGCTCTTGGCCTGGTGGGTGCCGCCCCACAGGCAGAACAGGA
>JAUNGH010000026.1 GCA_030524605.1 Oscillospiraceae bacterium
AGTTTATTTTACCGTATTTTTTCGGATTTGCATAGGGGGTAGACAAGATTTTCCCAAAAAACTCACCGGGCGGATCCTTTCTCCTCAGGAAGCAGATTGCTCTCATAGGGGATCCTGCCGGAAAGCACATCGTCATAAAACCCCTGCTTCCAGTCGATATAATCCACGGCGCCCTCCAGCTCCCGGATGCGCTCCAGAAGCTGTTCCCGCTTTTTTTGCAGGATGGCCTTTCTCGCAGGGATGGACGCCTCTCCCTGAAAGCACAGGGCGGTATACGCCTTCATCTCCCGGATACCCATCCCGCAGCGCTTCAAGCAGCCCAGGCTCTCGATCCAGGCAATGTCCCGGTCGTCAAACACGCGGTAGTTGTTCCCGGCCCGCTTGACATGGGGGACCAAGCCCTGGTTGCAGTAGAATTTCAGGGTCTCATAGGTCATGCCTGTCCTTTTGCAGACATCCTTCATGGAATACAGCATCTCGCATCCTCCAGTCCGATTCAAAAATTTCAAAATACCCCTTGACCGGCAGTAACAACCGGGTTGTACACTGGGAGCATAACACATGGCCGGCCGCTTTGCAAGACGGCAAAGCGGCTCGCCTGAAATTTCACGGAGGAGCTTATTATGGAATATGTAACGCTGCACAACGGCGTCAAAATGCCCATCCTGGGCTACGGCGTCTATCAGGTGGCACAGGAAGAATGCGAGCGCTGCGTCCTGGACGCATTGCGGGTGGGCTACCGCGCCCTGGACACAGCCCAGAGCTATTTCAACGAGGAGCAGGTGGGCAGCGCCGTCGTCAAGTCCGGCATTCCCCGGGAGGAGCTGTTTCTGACCACCAAAATCTGGATCGAGCACTACGGCTATGAACAGGCCAAGGCATCCGTGCTGGAGTCCATGCGGAAGCTGCAGACGGATTATCTGGACCTGGTGCTGCTGCACCAGCCCTTTTCCGACTGCTACGGCGCTTACCGGGCGCTGGAGGACCTGTATGACGCCGGAAAGCTCCGGGCCATCGGGGTCTCCAACTTCTATCCCGACCGGCTGGTGGACATCGCCTCCTTTGCCAGGGTCTGTCCCATGGTCAACCAGGTGGAGACCCACCCCCTCAACCAGCAAACGGAAGCCAAAACCTGGATGGACAAGTACGGTGTGCAAATCGAAGCCTGGGCCCCCTTTGGCGAGGGCCGGGGCGGTATGTTCGCAAATCCCGTGCTGGCCGGGATCGGCGCGAAATACGGAAAGACGGCGGCGCAGGTGATTTTGCGCTGGCATATCCAGCGCGGGGTCGTGGTGATTCCCAAATCCACCCACATTGAGCGGATGCGGGAGAACTTCGACGTGTTCGACTTCACGCTGTCCACCGAGGACATGCAGGCCGTGGCCGCACTGGATCAAAAGCGCAGCGCCTTCTTCTCCCACCAGGATCCGGCGATGGTGGAGTGGTTTGTCAAGATGGTGGAGGAGCGCAAAAAACAGCATGACTGCTCCGGGGAGCAGAAAAGCTGATGAATCAAAAAAGGAACGGCTTACGCCGTTCCTTTTTTATCTCCCGCAGGCTGCGTTCAGCAGCCCCAGCAGCTCCTCCTTGCCGGTGCCCTTTTCCGCAGAGAAGGGCACCAGAAGGTCCCCCTCCCCCAGCTCCAGCGTCTCCCGGATCAGGGTCAGGGCCGGCTCCACCTGGCTGCGCTTCAGCTTGTCCAGCTTGTTGGCCACCACGATCTCCGGGCAGCCGCTCTCCCGGAACCAGGTGTGCATGGTCACATCGTCCGCCGTGGGCTTGTGGCGGATGTCCACGATCAGAACCCCGGCGGTAATGCGGCCGGCCTCGTCCTGGAAGTAGCTCTCCATCAGCTTGCTCCAGCGCTCCTTTTCCGCCCGGCTGACCTTGGCATAGCCGTAGCCCGGCAGGTCCACCAGATAGGCCCTGCCATCCACCAGGAAGTAGTTGACCTGGGTGGTCTTGCCGGGAGACGCGCCCACATAGGCCAGATTCTTCCGGTTCAGCAGGCGGTTGATAACCGAGGACTTGCCCACGTTGGACCGTCCCGCGAACGCGAACTGGGGCAGTCCGTCCCGCAGGAACTGGTCCCGTGTCCCGGCAGAGCGGGCAAACTCCGCCTTTGCAAAATTCAAAGCCATAGCCGCTCCTTTACTGCCGCAGTGCGGCGTCGCTGCCGGTCTCCCGGGTGATGGGCGTGAAGGCGGCCACGTGGGTCGCCACCTCTTCACGGACGGGATCGCTCTCCGGGCACAGGGCGGCGGCGAAAACCTCGTCCACCGTGGCAACGGGGATAAAGCGCAGGGCGGCCCGGACGGTCTGGTCGATCTCCTCCAGATCCCGCACGTTGTCTTTGGGAATCAAAACCGTGGTGATGCCGCTGCGCAGAGCGGCCATGGTCTTCTCCTTCAGGCCGCCGATGGGCAGCACCCGCCCCCGTAAAGTGACTTCACCTGTCATCGCCACGCCCGCCTTGATCTTCCGCTCCGTCAGGGCGGACAGCATGGCGGTGGTGACGGCAATGCCCGCAGACGGGCCGTCCTTGGGCACGGCGCCCTCCGGGAAGTGGACATGGATGTCCTTGGTCTTATAGAAGTCCGCCTCGATGCCCAGCACCATCGCCCGGCTCCGCAGGCAGCTCAGTGCCGCCTGGGCGGACTCCTTCATCACGTCGCCCAGGTTGCCGGTGAGCTCCAGCTTGCCGGAGCCCTCCATGACGTTGACCTCGACCTCCAGAATCTCGCCGCCCGCTTCCGTCCAGGCCAGGCCGTTCACCACGCCGACCTCCTCCTTTTCCGTGTGGAGGGCGGGGGGATAGGGCTGGCAGTCCAGCAGCTTAGGTAAATCAATTTCTGTAATGGTAATCCGCTTTACATCTCCTGTCAGCAGGCGCATATCTGCCTTCCGGCAGATGGCGGCCAGCCGCCGCTCCAGCAGGCGGACGCCGGACTCCCGGGTATAGTCCCGGATGACGGCCCGCAGCACGTCGTCGCTCACCCGCAGGGCGCCCTTTTTGATGCCGTGCTCCGCCATCTGCTTGGGCAGCAGATGGCGGCGTGCGATCTGCACCTTCTCCTCGTCGGTGTAGCTGGAGAGCCGGATGACCTCCATGCGGTCCAGCAAAGGACGGGGGATGGTGTCGGTGGTGTTGGCGGTGGTGATGAACATGACCTTGCTCAGATCCACGGGAATCTCCAGGAAGTGGTCCCGGAAAGCGTAGTTCTGCTCGCTGTCCAGCACCTCCAGCAGGGCCGACGCCGGGTCGCCCCGATAGTCGCTGCCCAGCTTGTCGATCTCGTCCAGCAGCAGCAGGGGATTCATGGACCCGCTGCGGCTGATGGCCTCGATGATGCGGCCGGGCATGGAGCCTATGTACGTCTTGCGGTGGCCCCGGATATCAGCCTCGTCCCGGACGCCGCCCAGAGAGAGCCGGGCCAGCTTCCGGTTCAGCGCCTTGGCGACGCTGACGGCGATGGAGGTCTTGCCCACGCCCGGCGGGCCCACCAGACAGATGATCTGCCCCTTCCCCTCGGGGTTCATCTGCCGGACGGCAATGGTCTCCAGGATGCGCTCCTTCACCTTTTCCAGGCCGAAGTGATCCTTTTCCAGCACCTTGCGGGCGGCGTCCACGCTGACCCGCTCCTTTGTGGCGGTGTTCCAGGGCATCTCCAGGCACACGTCCAGATAGTTCCGGATGACCGCGCCTTCGGCGCTGCCGAAGGGCTGCTTGGAGAGCTTGCCCACCTCCTTCAAAAGGTGCTTTTCCGCGTCCTCGTCCAAAGCCAGCGCCTTGATCTTCTGGCGGTAGATATCGATCTCGTCGTCGGCGTCCTCCTCCCCCAGCTCGCTTTGCAGCACCCGGATCTGGGTCCGCAGGATCTGGTCCCGCTGGCTCTGGACCAGCTGGTCCCGGACCTTGCCCTCCATCTCGTGCTCAAAGCTCAGGACGTTGCACTCCCGGGCCAGGAAGGCGTTCAGCTTCCGCAGGCGGACGAAGGGCGCCAGCTCCTCCAGGATCTCCTGCTTGTCCGTGTGGCGCAGGGCGATGTTCTGGGCGATGAAGTCCGCCAGATACCCCACGTCCCGGCAGTCCATGACCGTGGCGGCGACCTCCTCCGGCATATTGCCGGCAAGCTCGGCGTACTCGCTGAACAGGTTCCAGGTCTGGCGCAGCAGCGCCTCCGTCCGGGGGCTGCGGCGGAACGCCTCGGAGGGCACTTCCTCCTCCAGCCCCTCAACATTGGCCTGGAGGAACGGCTCGGCCTGCCACAAACGGCGCAGGTGCGCCCGGCGGCGGCCCTCCACCACGCAGCGGACGGATCTGGGAGAGAGCCGCAGGATCTGGCTGATGTGGGAGATCGTGCCGATTTCATACAGGTCCTTCTCCCCCGGCGCATTGACGCCGATCTCCCGCTGGGTCACCAGGAAGATCTCCTGGTCCGCCTCCATGGCCCGCTCCAGGGCCGCGATGGAGATGGGGCGCTCCACGTCGAAGGTCAGGGTCATATGGGGGAAAACCGTCAGGCCCCGGAGAGCCAGGACGGGAATATTCAATGTCGTCGGTTCCATAGGGTTTGTTCCTTTCAGGAAAATCGAACAGAGGAAGGGGCGCGCGCGGCGTCCCTTCCTCCTGTTTGCTTAAGACGCCGACCTGGGGGCGGAACCGGATTTCGGCTTTTCGCCCTTGGCGGTGTTCAGTTTCACGGAATAGCTGATCTTTCCGGGATCCCGGGTCAGCACGGGCTGGCCCTTCCCCTCCACGCAGTCCCGGGTGATGACGGCCTTGACGATGGTGGGATCCGAGGGGATGTCGTACATGATCTGGGTCAGGATGCCCTCCATAACGGCCCGCAGGCCCCGGGCGCCGATGTTGCGCTCGATGGCCTTGTCAGCGATGGCCTCCAGGGCCTCCGCCTCAAACTCCAGGTCCACGTCGTCGTACTCCATCAGCTTCTTGTACTGCTTCACCAGGGCGTTCTTCGGCTCCTGAAGGATGCGCACCAGATCCTCCCGCCGCAGCGCGTTCAGCGGCGCGATGACCGGCAGGCGGCCCACCAGCTCGGGGATGATGCCGTATTTCAGGATATCGTGAGGCTGGACCTCATGCAGAATCTTGCTCAGGTCCTTGTCCTTCTTGCCCTGGACGTTGGCGCCGAAGCCGATGCTCTTCTGGTCCAGGCGGCGCTCGATGATCTTTTCCAGCCCGTCGAACGCGCCGCCGCAGATGAACAGGATGTTCTTGGTGTTCACCTGGATGAACTCCTGGTGGGGGTGCTTCCGTCCGCCCTGAGGCGGCACGTTGGCAACAGTCCCCTCCACGATCTTCAAAAGCGCCTGCTGCACGCCCTCGCCGGACACGTCCCGGGTGATGGAGGTGTTCTCGCTCTTGCGGGCAATCTTGTCGATCTCATCCACATAGATGATGCCGTGCTCGGCCCGCTCAACGTCGAAGTCCGCGGCCTGGAGCAGGCGCAGCAGGATGTTCTCCACGTCGTCGCCCACATAGCCGGCCTCCGTCAGCGTGGTGGCGTCGGCAATGGCGAAGGGCACCTTCAAAATGCGGGCCAGGGTCTGGGCGAACAGGGTCTTGCCGGAGCCGGTGGGACCCAGCATCAGGATGTTGCTCTTTTGCAGCTCCACATCCTCGTCGCCGCCGAAGAAGATGCGCTTATAGTGGTTGTAAACCGCCACGGACAGGGCCACCTTGGCCTCGTCCTGGCCGATGACGTACTGATCCAGCACGTCCTTGATCTCCCGCGGCGTGGGAAGCTGGTCCGGGATATCCTCCAGCGGGCTGCCGCCGGCATCGTCAAAGCCGTCGTTCAAAATGCTCATGCACAGCTGCACGCACTCGTCGCAGATGCGCACGCCGGGCCCCTGGATCATGCGGTGGACCTGCTGCTCATGCTTGCCGCAGAACGAGCACCGCAGCGCCTTCTTGCCGTCGTCACTCATGGTATTACCTCAGTTTTGCTTATTTTTTGCCGGTGATGATCTTGTCGATCAGGCCGAAGTCCCGGGCCTCCTCGGCGCTCATGAAGTTGTCGCGCTCGCAGGCGGCGGTGACCTCCTCAATGGACTTGCCGGTGTTCTCGGCCAGGATGCGGTTCATCCGCTTCTTGATGGTCTCCAGCCGCTTCAGGTGGATGGTCATATCGGTGATCTGGCCCTGGGTGCCGGCGGAGGGCTGATGGATCATGATCTCCGCGTTGGGCAGGGCAATGCGCTTGCCCTTGGCGCCGGCGGACAGCAGAAAAGCGCCCATGCTGGCGGCCATGCCCACGCAGATGGTGGAAACGTCGCACTTGACGTACTGCATGGTGTCATAGATGGCCATGCCGTCGGTGACGGAGCCGCCGGGGCTGTTGATATACAGCTGGATATCCTTGTCGGGATCCTGGGCCTCCAGGTACAGCAGCTGGGCCACCACCAGGCTGGCCGTGGTGGCGTTGACCTCCTCGCCCAGGAAGATGATGCGGTCATTCAGCAGGCGGGAGAAAATATCGTAGGAACGCTCTCCGCGGTTGGTCTGCTCCACGACATAGGGGACTAAACTCACTTTGAAAACCTCCGTTCTTTTGTAGCCGGGGCGCATTTCCCGCCTCAGGCAGGCGGCAGATACGCCCTATAAACCATTCTCTCATGATACCACGGGCACCATGAGAGAATGTGTCGAATCTGTAAAATATGCCTTGGAAAGATTCGCGCTTATTCGGCTTCCTTCTCAGCGGGCGCCTCCGCTTCCCCGGCGGCCTCGGCCTTCTTGGGGGCCTTCTTCTTGGCAGCGGGCTTTTTGGCGGGCTTCTCCTCGCCCTCGGCGGCCTCGTCCGCCTTCTTGGCGCTCTTCTTGGCGGCCTTCTTCTCGGGCTTGGTTGCGGTGGCGCTCTCCACCACCACGGCCACGGCCTTCTGGCTGACGATCTGGTCCTTCACCTGGTCGGCCTGGAGATACTTCTTCACCATCTCCACGTCCATGCCGTACTGCTCGGCCAGCTTCTGGAACTCGGCCTCCACGTCCTCATCACTGGCCTCCAGGTTCTCGGCCTTGATGATGGCGGCCACGGCCAGATCCATCCGCACCTGGCGCAGGGCGGGCTCCTTGGCGTCCTCCAGCAGCTTGTTCTCATCCATGCCGGTCATCTTCATGTACTGGTCATAGGGAATGCCCTGCTGGGCGATCTGCATCTTGAAGTTATCCAGATACTGGCGGGCCTGGGCCTCCACCATGGCGTCGGGGATCTCGGCGGTGATGCCCGCGGCCACCTGCTCCATCAGGGCGTCCTCAAAGGCGCGGTCGGCGTCCTTCTGGCGCTCCTCGGTGATCTTCTTCTTCAGGTCGGCCTTCAGATCCTTCAGGGTGTCGAACTCGCTGACATCCTTGGCGAACTCGTCGTCCATCTCGGGGACCTGCTTCTCCTTGACCTCGTGGACCTTCACCTTGAAGACAACGGCCTTGCCGGCCAGGTCCGCGTGATAGTCCTCGGGGAAGGTGATGTCGATATCCTTCTCGTCGCCGGCCTTCATGCCGGCGACCTGCTCCTCAAAGCCGGGGACAAAGCTGTGAGAGCCCAGCTCCAGGCTGTGGTTCTCGCCCTTGCCGCCGTCAAAGGGCTTGCCGTCCAGGAAGCCCTCGAAGTCGATGACGGCGGTGTCGCCCTCCTGGGCCTCCCGCTCCACGCTGACCAGACGGGTGTTGCGGTCGGTGAGCTGCTTCAGGCGCTCGTCCACGTCGGCGGCGGAGACCTTCACCTCGTCCTTGGCAGCGGACAGGCCCTTGTACTCGCCCAGCGTGACCTCGGGATACACGGGAGCGGTGGCCTTGAAGGTGAAGCCCTCGCGGGTAACCTCGCCCACCATCTCAACAGAGGGATAGCCCACGACCTGGAGCTCCTGCTCCTTCACAGCGGCCTCGTAGGCGTCAGGGAACGCAATATTGATGGCCTCCTCGAAAAACACCTCTGCGCCGTACATGCCCTCAATGATCTTGCGGGGGGCCTTGCCGGGACGGAAACCCGGTACGTTGATCTTTTTGCGCATCTTCTGATATGCCTTTTCGACGGCAGCCTGAAACTCCGCCGCGCCGACCTCGATGGTCAGAGCGACCTGGCTTTTTTCAACTTTTTCGCAGCTTTTCACACTCATCTTGTTTACTCCTCCGTTCATCACCGGCTGCACGCCGGTGCGAATTGATATTTTATCAGAATAATCCCAAAAATGCTAGTACTTTTTCGATCAATCGCAAATTTTTTTTGGAACAAATCCCAGATAGTCCGCGGATATGAGGGAAAACTCCGTCTCTCCCCGTCTTCCCTCCAGCCGGCGCCTGATGGCGGGGCCGTGAAGGTGGCCGTAGCAGCAGGTCCCCACACGGTATTTCTCCAGCACCGCCAAAATCTCCGGGCACTCGTAGCCCTGGTACAGCGGCGGATAGTGGAGGAAGCACAGAATGGGCCGCCCCTGCGCCGCCTGAAGGGAGGTCTCCAGCCGCAGGACCTCCCGGTTCAGGACCTTTGCGTTGTGGGGCTTCTGGTCCTCCTCCAGAAACCAGCCCCGGGTGCCGCAGACGGCGTACTCCCCGTAGGCGGCGCAGCTGTTGTGGAGGATATCCAGGGTTCTGATGCCCTTCTCCTCAAAGAAGCGGTGGAGCTTGGCCGCCGTGACCCACCAGTAGTCGTGGTTGCCCTTCACCAGCAGCTTCCGGCCGGGAAAGCGGTCCAGAAATTTGAAATCGGCCTCGGCCTCATTCAGGTCGATGCCCCAGGAGGTGTCCCCCGCCAGCACCAGGGTGTCATCGTCCGTCAGGACGCCCAGGGCCTCCTCGATGCGGGCGTGGTAGTTCTCCCACGCGGGGCCGAACACCTCCATGGATTTGTTGGCTGTCAGGGAGAGGTGCAGATCCCCGATGGCATAGAGGGCCATTTGACCCCTCCTTTTCCGTTTGTTCTGTTCCAAACCGCGGCGGCACAAGCCCGCGGCCTTCCCGGCGCCGGACGCTGGGCCGTACTTACTTCAGGAAATCCAGCACCACGTTGTCCATATCGGCCTTTTCCGCCGTCAGGTCAAACCGCCGCGCCTTGCCCTTCAGAGCCGCCAGCCGCCGGGGCACCGCCACGCCGGACACGGCGTTCAGCTGGTCCAGCAGCTCCACGCCGCCGCCCGCCGGGGTCTCCCCGATGGCCGTCAGCACATGGTTGCAGAACTTGTAGGGCGAGGCGGTGGAGACAAACACCGTCACGGTCTCGTCGCCGGTTGCCGTGCGGTACTGCTCCATGACGTTGGCCGCCACGGCGGTGTGGGTGTCGATCAGATACCCGTGTTCCTTATAGAACCGGGCGATGGTGGCGGCGGTGCCTTCCTCGCCGCAGAAGCCGCCCCAGTACTGCTCCGCAAGCGCCGCCTTGATGGCATCGGAGACCTCATACCTGCCGTCCTTCGCCAGGGCGGCCATGTAGCCCTTGACCTCCTCGTCGTTCTCGCCGGAGAGGTCGAACAGCAGCCGCTCCAGGTTGCTGGAGACCAGAATGTCCATAGAGGGGCTCATGGTGGTGTGGAAGGGCCGGTTGCGGTCGTACACGCCGGTGCGCAGGAAGTCCGTCAGCACGTCGTTGCAGTTGCTGGCGCAGATCAGCTTGCCCACGGGCAGGCCCATGCACTTCGCGTAATAAGCCGCCAGGATGTCGCCGAAGTTGCCGGTGGGGACGCAGAAGTTCACCTTGTCGCCCATGGCGATCTCCTTGTCCCGCAGCAGGTCGCAGTAGGCGGAGATGTAATAGACCACCTGGGGCAGGATGCGGCCCCAGTTGATGGAGTTGGCGGAGGACAGGAAGAAGCCCCGGCCCGCCAGGGTGGCGCGGATGGCCTCGTCGGAGAAGATGCGCTTCACGCCGGCCTGGGCATCGTCAAAATTGCCCACCACGGCGCAGACGCCGACGTTGGCGCCGTCCTGGGTGACCATCTGGGCCTCCTGCACGGCGGATACGCCGTCCTTGGGGTAGAACACCAGGATCTTGGTCTGGGGCACGTCGGCAAAGCCCTCCATGGCGGCCTTGCCGGTGTCGCCGGAGGTGGCCACCAGGATGCACACCGTCTTGTCCTCCCCGGTCTTCCGCAGGGCGGCGGAGAGGAGCTGGGGCAGCATCTGCAGCGCCATGTCCTTGAAGGCGGAGGTGGGGCCGTGCCACAGCTCCAGGCAGTGGGTCTTCCCGTCCACCTTGCGGACGGGGGCCACGGCGGCGGTGTCGAACTTGTCGGGGCCGTAGGCGTTCTCGGCAAAGGCCAGCAGCTCGTCCCCGGTGTAGTCCGTCAGGTACAAGCCCATGACCCTGGCGGCCCGCTCCTGGTACCGGGCGTTCACCAGGCTGCCAAGAAACGCCTCGTCGATCTGGGGGATGCTCTCCGGCGTCAGCAGTCCGCCGTCCCGGGACAACCCCATCTTGACGGCCTCCGCCGCGCTGATCCGCAGCGCCTTGTCCCTTGTGCTGTAATACTTCATATCTGTTTCCTCACTTTCAGGAAAATTTCTCTATGCAAAGGCGTCCTCCAGGTATTCCACCCGGAGGGTGCCGTCGTTTTCCGCGTAAACCTCCGCCACGTCGAACCGGGCGGGGGCGTCGATCTCACAGGCGCTGAGATACGCGGCGGCAGCGGCGCGCAGCCGCTCCCGCTTGCGCCCGTCCACAAATTCCCGGGGCAGGCCGATGGAGTTGGCGCTTCGGAGCTTGACCTCCACAAAGCAGATGGTTCCCCGCCTGTCCCGCGCCACCAGATCCAGCTCCCCGAAGCGGCAGCGCCACTGGCTGGCGAGGAGCGTATAGCCCTTCCTCCGCAGGTACTTGGCGGTTTCCGCCTCGCCCCGGTCCCCGGCGGCCTTTGTCCGGCTCATGGCTTCCGCGCCTCCCACTTCTTCAGGAATGTCATCCTGTGCTGGGGGCAGGGGCCGTACCGATCCAGCATCTGGTAGTGCAGCCTGGTGCCGTAGCCCTTGTGCCTGGCGAACTGGTACCGGGGGTACAGCGCGTCCAGCTCGCCGGACACATACCGATCCCGGCTGACCTTCGCCAGGATGGACGCCGCCGCGACGGAGGCGCTCTTGCCGTCGCCCTTGACGATGGTCACATGGGGCGTTTCAATGGCGTACCGGCTTCCGTGGTCCCGGTTGCCGTCGATCAGCGCCAGGTCCGGCTTCACGGACAGCCCGCCGATGGCCCGCTGCATCGCCAGCATCCGGGCGTTGAGGATGTCCATCTCGTCGATCTCCGCCGCCTCCACGCGGGCAACGCTCCAGGCGGCGGCCTGGGCGGTGAGGATGTCATACAGGGCCTCCCGCTTCTTCTCCGTCAGCTTCTTGGAGTCGTTCAGGCCGGGGATGTCCAGCTCCCGGGGCAGGATGACGGCGGCGGCGTACACCGGCCCCGCCAGGGGCCCGGCCCCCGCCTCGTCCACGCCGCAGACGGTGGAGAAGCCGTTATTCCACTGTTCCCGTTCGTATATCCAAAGATCCATTTACTCAACCTCAAATTCTGCCGCCAGATCGGCTGTGCTCTCCAGGTGTTGACAGTCCGGGAGCACGATGCGGTACCGTCCCGGCTGCAGCGGCACGGGATAGTCCCGGGCGATCCCGCAGTACAGCGTCAGCTCGCCGCCGTTCCAGTCCACGATATCCGTTCCCGGAGCGCCGCCCGCAGCGTTATCACTCCACTTCGGCCGTTCGGTGACGGGGCGCATGGAGTGCCAGACGCCGTTCTCCAGAAATTCCAACTCATAGGCAAAGAAAGACTGGGAGGACAACCACACCCCACCGTTCGGGGCGTCGTTCTTGAAATACAGGCAAACCTCTTCCACATCCCCGGGATAGCTCTCCCGTCCGGCAGCAAACGTCATGTATTCCCACTCGTACAGGGTATTTACGGTCTCATGGGGGGACATGCCGCCCACCGGGCTTCGAAAGCGAAGATACAGCCCCGCCGCCGCAGCAAGCGCCAACAGTGCCGCGATGGCACAAAACACCCGTCTGGCGTATTGGATCCGAATCCCAGGCCCCATGGCAGCCTCCCTTCCTTACTCAGTTGCAATCCTCCGGCAGCTCCAGTGTAAAGCGTCCCAGCTTGCCGGCGCGGAACTCGTCCAGCAGGATCTTCGCCATCCGCTCCGTGTCCACCTCTCCGCCGGAAACGAGGAAGCCCCGCTTCCGGCCCGCCGCTTCCAGCAGGCGGTAGCCCCAGGCCACGTCGTTCTCCCCGTCCTCCCGCTCCGGCAGGGCGGGCAGCTTGTAGCCGGTCTTCAGCGCGTCGGGATACCGCTCCCCCAGATAGGCCATCAAGTGGCAGCCCAGGGTCTCCACATCCAGAATGTCATCCTTCACCGCGCCGGTGAAGGCCAGGTTCAGCCCCACGCTCTGGTCCTCGAATTTCGGCCACAGGATGCCAGGCGTATCCAGCAGTTCCAGCCCCCGGTCAATGGGCACCCACTGCTTGGCCCGGGTGACGCCGGGGCGGTCCTCCGTCCTGGCGGTCTTGCGGCCCGCCACTTTATTGATAAACGTGGATTTGCCCACGTTGGGGATGCCCAGGATCATCACCCGCACCACACGGCCCGCCATGCCCTTTTCCGCGTAGGCCCGCAGCTTGTCCGCCAGCAGTTCCCGGACGGCGCCGGCGAATTTGGCCGTGCCCTGGCCGCCCCTGGCGTCGGACTCCAGCACCGCATAGCCCCTGGCCCGGAAATGGGCGGCCCACCGCTTCGTGGCCTCGGGGTCCGCCTGGTCCACCCGGTTCAAAACCACCAGCCGGGGCTTCCCCGCCGTCAGCTCGTCCACGTCCGGGTTCCGGCTGGACACCGGGATGCGGGCGTCCAGGATCTCGCACACCGCGTCCACGTTTTTGATCTGCTCGGCGATCATCCGCCTGGTTTTGGTCATGTGGCCCGGATACCACTGTATATTCATGCGATCACTCCGATCCGGTCAAAGCTCCGTTTGTCCGTGTACTCGTCCGCTCCCGGAAAGGCCAGAAACACCGCCTTGCCGATGACATAGCGGATATCCACCGTCCCCAGCCGGGAATCCCGGCTGTCGCTGGAGTGGTTGCGGTTGTCGCCCATAACGAATACGCACCCCTCCGGCACCGTCAGGGGGAACTCCGTCCCCTCCTCCAGAAAGGTCAGCTCGTTGATGTAGTCCTCCTTCAGCAGCGCGCCGTCCACATAGACGGAACCCGTTTTGAAATCGATGTCCACCGTCTGGCCCGCCGTGGCGATGACGCGCTTGACGATGGGCTCATCCAAAAAGGAGTCCTTCCGCAGCACCACGATGTCGCCGTACCTGTAATCGTCGTACAGCATGGAATTCAGCACCAGCAGCCGGTCCCCGTCCTGGAGGGTCGGCACCATGGAGTGGCCCTCCACGCCGATCAGGCGGATGACGAAGGTGAACAGCAGCACCACCGCCAGCACGGAGCAGACCAGCGCCTGGACCCACTCGTACAGGTCCTTGCCCTCTTCCTTTTTCTTTTTGTCCTGTTCCTGGTCCTTCTCTTTTTCCTGCATATCTGTCTCTCCTCAAGTCAGTCCAGCGGCCCGACGCGGCCCCATTCCCGCCGCTCCAGGCCCGCGGTCTCGCCGGGGACGGCGATCAGCACCGCCCGGCCGATGATGTGGCGGGTATCCACAGGGCCAAGCTCCACATGGCGGCTGTCCTTGCTCTCATTGCGGTTGTCGCCCATGACGAACACGCAGCCCTCCGGCACCGTGACGGGAAGGTCCAGCCCCTCGTCCAGCCAGGTAGGCTCCCGGATGTAGGGCTCCGTCAGCGCCTCGCCGTCCACATACACCACGCCCGCGCCGTAGTCGATGTCCACCGTCTGGCCCGCCGCGGCAATGACCCGCTTGACGATCTGTTCGCCGCCCTCAAAGTCCGGCCGCTGGAAGATCACGATGTCCCCCCGCCGGTACTCCCCGCACAGATGGCTGTCCAGCACCAGCAGCATGTCGCCGTTTTGGAGCGTCTCCCGCATGGACGCTCCGGACACGCTGACGATCCGCACCGCAAAAGCGAAGACCAGAACCACCGCCGTCACCGCGCAGACCAGCGTCTGCACCCAGTCGTACAGCCCGCGGCCCGGCTGCTTTTTCTTTTCAGAAGCCATGGAAACGCCCTCCGGAAAATCATCACTAACAAGTTAGTATAACAAAGAATGCCCCCTTCCACAAGGGAGCGGCACAATTTTTTCAAAGAAAAAAGAGAGGCTTGCGCCTCTCTTTATCCCCGGATCAAAGCTTCTCCTTGACCTTGGCGCCCTTGCCCACGCGGCCGCGCAGATAGTACAGCTTGGCACGGCGGACGGAGCCGTTGCGGACGACCTGGATCGTCTCGATGGAGGGAGAATGCACAGGGAACACCTTCTCCACGCCGACGCCGTAGGAAATGCGGCGGACGGTGATGGTCTCCTCGATGCCGCCGTGCTTCTTGGCGATGACGGTGCCCTCGAAGACCTGGATACGCTCACGGGAGCCCTCCTTGACCTTCACGTGGACACGCACGGTGTCGCCGATCTGGACCTGGGGCAGCTCTCTGGCCAGGGTTTCCTTGTTCAGTTCCTTAATGAGATCCATGGATAATTCCTCCTATTATATAGGCGTTCATGCCGCTTTTCCAAGGCACACCGGCGCATTTTGCGCGTGCACGGCAGAGGACCGCCCTTTGTAGCCTGAATAGGATACCATAAACCCCAATTGATTGCAAGCACTTTTTTACAAAAATCCCCCAAAAAGCACTCAGTCCAGCAGCCAGTCCTCCACAACATCCCGCGCCGTCACTGGTGTAACGTGCCCTTGAACCAACAGCGCCAGAAGCGATTGCGCACGTCTCCGGGAGGGCGTGACCGAAGGGATCAGCTCCCGGCCGCCGCCGCTCTCCACCAGGACGCCGTACATCCGTCTTCCGTCTCTCACCTCTCCTGCAAGCAGATAATACCGCACCTGCAACTCGCGGCACAGCGCCGAACCGGCCAAATATTTCCGCATATCTTTGCCTCCCTCCGCCAATGGATGCCCGGTCTTGATGGGAAAAGCATAGCACCTGCATGCAGCGAAATTTGTCGAATTTTGTCGAGCGCTGAAATTTATTATGCTTTGTGCACAAGAATCTGTCTTTAGAATAAACAAATGTGTTAAATTTGCCTCTTGCCTGATAATTTTTCTTGCAAATCAAAAAAGAAATCATATAATGTTATAATGGTTGGAAATTGGTTACATTTTTTATATTTTCGGAAGAAACAGAAAGGATGTAGAACAAGTGGAACTGAAAAACTTTGACAGCATCATCAGCAGGGTTCCTAAGGCCGCCCGCCCCCTGCGCGTAGTTCTTGCCGGCTCCGAGGGCGAAAACATGCTCAAGGGCATCTTCCGTGCGCAGCGTGACGGCTTTGTGCAGCCCGTCCTGGTGGGCGACCGCGCCCGCACCATGACCGTTTTGGAAAAGCTGGGCCTGGATCGGGAACCCTATACCATGGCTGAAGCCGCCCCCGGCCAGAATGTCACCCAGGAGGCCATCCGCATCATCAACAGCGGCGACGGCGATATCCTGATGCGCGGCAATATCGGCACCCAGCAGTTCCTGACGGATGTGATCGCCAGGGAGAGCAATATGCGCACCGACCGCATCATGTCCCACGTCTCTCTGGCCTCTTTGCCGGAGTATCCCAAGCTGCTGGCCCTCTCCGATATGACCGTGGTGGTCAAGCCCACCCTCAGCCAGAAGAAGGCCATCATCAAGAACATGGCCGACGCCCTGCGGGCCTTTGGCTATGAGCACCCGAAGCTGGCCATGCTGTCTTTGGTGGAAGAGGTCAACTTCAGCATCAAGGATACCATCCAGATCCAGCAGATCATGACCGCCCACGCCGAGCAGCCCATTGCCGACTGCGAACTGTGGGGCCCCATCGCCTACGACCTGATTCTCAGCAAGGAGGCCGCCCGTCTGAAGAATTACGACTGCCCCTACTCCGGCGGCGGCTTCGACGGCATCATCGCCCCCAACCTGGCCACTGCCAACACGCTGGTAAAGAGCTGGCTGATCCATGCCCACGCCGTCACCTGCGGCGCCGTGGTCGGCGCCAAGGTGCCCATCGCCCTGACCTCCCGCTCCGCGGCGGAGGAGGAGACCTATCTCTCCCTGGTGTTCTGTGCCATTCTGGACGACTGGCGCAAGAAGCAGAAGCAGTAATCACAAAGCAAAATGACCGCCCGAATGGGCGGTCATTTTCAGCTTATTGGAAACGTCTTTTGACTGGCCGCGCGGTTTTTTCGAAACCTCTGAAAGCCGCGCCCTCCGGCTTTACGCCTGCATCGCCCTGGCGGATTCCTCCAGCTTGGCGATCAGCTCGCTGTATTTGGCGGCCTTCTCCTTCTCGGCGTTGACCACCGCCTCGGGGGCCTTGGAGACGAACTTCTCGTTGGAGAGCTTCTGCTCCACGATGCGCAGGCCGTTTTTGGCCTTTTCGATCTCCTTATTGATGCGGTCCAGTTCGGCGGCGATGTCCACCAGCTCCGCCATGGGCATGTAGGCCGTGGCGTTGTGGGTGACGACGGACACCTGTCTTGCGACATCGGCGGGGGCCGCGCCGGCAAAGGCGACCTCGCTGGCATAGGCCAGGCGCTGGATGAAGTGCAGGCCCTGCCTGTAGATGTCCGGCGTGGCGGTGACCAGCAGCACCTCCGCCTTTCTGGAGGGCGGCACATTCATCTCGGCGCGGCGGGCGCGGATGGCCTTGATGGTGTCCATCACGGCCTCCATGGCGGCCTCCTCCTCCGGGAAGCACAGGTCGTCCCGGTACTCCGGCCACCGGGAGGTCATGATGAAATCGCCCTCATGAGGCAGCGCCTGGAAGATCTCCTCGGTGATGAAGGGCATGAAGGGGTGCAGCAGCT
>JAUNGH010000027.1 GCA_030524605.1 Oscillospiraceae bacterium
CCGAAGCAGCGCTCGAACTCCGTGTGGGAGCTGAGCACCAGCACCCGCCACTTTGGAGGAAGCGTCCGGACGGCGCGTCCAAAGGACCGGTACAGGTCCTCGGCCTCCTTTTTCTCCAGCAGCCGCTCGCCGTAGGGCGGGTTTGTCACCAGCTGGCCGTATTCGCTGTCCCGGCGGAATTTCCCGGCGTCGGCTGTCTCGAAGCGGATGCAGTCTTCCACCCCGGCCAGCTCCGCGTTGTGCTTTGCCAGCTCCACGGCAGCGGGGTCAATGTCGCCGCCCCAGATGTCGTAGGTCCCGTGGAATTCGCGGTCCTGGGCCTCGTCGGCGGCCTCCATCCACAGCTTGCTGTCCATGTTCTTCCACCGCTGGGCGGCGAACGTCCGGTCCAGGCCCGGGGCGCGGTTTTTGGCGATGAGCGCCGCCTCGATGGGGATGGTGCCGCTGCCGCAGAAGGGGTCGCAGAAGGGATCCTTCCCCCGGTAGCGGGACAGCGTCACCAGCGCCGCCGCCAGAGTTTCCCGCAGGGGGGCGCCCATGTTCTGGGCCCGGTAGCCCCGCTTGTACAGCCCCTCGCCGGAGGTGTCCAGATACAGCGCGGCGGTATCCTTGATGATGGCGAACTGGATCTGGTACCGGCTGCCGGTCTCCGGCAGGGTCTCACAGCCGTAGACATTGCCCAGCCGCTTTGCGGCGGCCTTTTTCACGATGGCCTGGCAGGCGGGGACGGAGTGCAGCGCGGAGTTCAGGGAGTAGCCCTTGACGGGGAACTCGCCGTCCCGGGGGATGAAGTCCTCCCAGGGAAGGGCCAGCACGCCCTGGAACAGGGATTCGAAATCCCTGGCGGGAAAGGAGCCCAGTTCCATCAGCACCCGGGCGCCGCAGCGCAGGTTGATGTTGAGACGGGCGATGTCGGCCATGGAGCCCTCGCAGTGGACCCGGCCGTTTTCCGCCCGGACATTTTGCAATTGCAGGCGCTTCATCTCGTCCGCCACCAGACTTTCCAGCCCGAACAGGCAGGGGACCGTCAGGATCATGGCCCGCACCTCCTAAAACAGTTTTGTCGATTTTATCAGACTCAGTATAACAGGAAAAACGCGAATGTGCAACGCTGTGAAAAGGCAGACACCGGAAAGCTGGCGTCTGCCTGATAGACCGGAATTTGTCAATGCCATTCCTTTTTCGGAACAGCGTACTGACAAGTATTTTCATAGCGCGGAGTTCCATCGGGGTTACTTACAAATGATACAAATGTGATAGGATAGCCCCGCAAAATTTGATGTGCGCATGGACGACACACATGGTGCTTTCCGCATGTAAATCTGATCACGGGACCTGAAACGGTGATCCGGATTTCGGCAGGGGCCATGTGTGTTTTTTCGCGCAAAAAGGAGAGGCATCATGCCGGGAAACCAATTTGAGAGAATGATTTTGGCCCTGCTCACCGTCGTCGTTACCGTCCACGGCTATGTGTTTTGCAGCCTGTATGTGGTGAACGGGAGCCTCCTGATGGAGCGCAACGGCGCGGGCGGCGTCCTGGCCGCCACTGCAAACCGGGGCGGCGTTTACATGCTTGGCCGCTCCTGCCCCATCTGGGCGGTGGTCCTGGTGAAATTCTGTCTGGCCTACGGCCCGGAGGTGCTTATGGGCAGCCCCTGTTCCCAGGCTGGCCTGCCGGGTGTTCGATCCCCGGACGAGCCATCCCATGATGCTGGAGACCGCTGTCATCTGCGCAATCGTGGGTCTGAATGTGCCCCGCCATGAGCTTTCTGGCGGCGCTGCTGGCCGACTGGCTGAGGCTGGTGTTCCTGAATTTTCCTTTTGCATTTTTCTCCCGGTCTGTTTTTACGAGATTGTTACTAAAATGAAATGTTTTTCGATGGGGGGATATGATAGAATAACGGTGAAAAGGGGCGCGCCCGCCCGCCTGCCTGACGGGATGTAAACCTCAGGTTGCGCGGAAGCTTCCAATGCAAAATAAAGTTGGTGGCAATCAGGCGCGGTTTCCGCTATGATGGGAGACACAGAGAAACGGAGGAGACGGGATGTCTTTTGGCGAACGGCTGCAGGAGGTGCGCCGCGACAACGGAATGACGCAGGAGGACTTTGCCGGGCAGCTGAAGGTGTCCCGGCAGGCGGTGTCCAAGTGGGAGTCCTCCCGGGGCTATCCGGAGATCGAGAAGATCATCTATATCTGCAACCGCTACGGCGTGACCATGGACACCCTGTTTGCCGAGGAGGTGCCGCTGGGGCGGCGGGCCGGCGCGGCGGCAGCGCCGGAGGCCGTGGAGAGCCGCACGCTGAAAACGGCGCTGGACGGGTTCTACAGCAACCTCTCTCCAAGCAACAAATGGATCGGGATCGGAAGCCTTGCCGCTGTCGCGCTGCTGATCCCGCTCTGCATGAAATACATGAAAGGAGGCACGGATAACGTGATGACGATGCTATGGGTCGCCGCCATCGTGCTCTTCGGCGTGGTGGAGGCGGCTACGGCGGGGCTGGTATCCATCTGGTTTGTGGCGGGCGCCCTGGGTGCGCTGCTGGCGGCTATGGGAGGGCTGGGCGTCACGGCGCAGGTCGTGGTGTTCATCGCGGTGTCGGCGGCGGCGCTGGCGGTCACCCGCCCCCTGGTCAAAAAGTTCGCGGCGGGCAAGGCGGTGCCCACCAACCTGGACCGGGTGATCGGAGAGACCTGCAAGGTGGTGGAGGTCATCGACAACGCAAATTCCACCGGCGCCGTCTATGTGGACGGCAAGACCTGGACCGCCCGCAGCGCCGACGGTACGGTACTCCCCGCAGGCGCCCGGGTGGAGATCGAGCGCATGGAGGGCGTGAAGCTCTTTGTCAAAAAATATGAGGAAAAAGCGGAGGTAGTGTTATGATCAACTTTGGTTTCATTGCCGGTGTGATCCTGGTCGTCCTGGTCCTGGTGGTCATCATCAGCAACATCCACATCGTCCAGCAGTCCCGGGCCTATGTGGTGGAGCGTCTGGGCGCCTTCCACGCGGTGTGGAACGTGGGCCTGCACTTCAAGGTGCCGTTCATCATGCGGGTGGCGAAGAAGGTGTCTTTAAAGGAGCAGGTGGCGGATTTCGCGCCCCAGCCCGTCATCACCAAGGACAACGTCACCATGCAGATCGACACCGTGATCTATTTCCAGATCACGGACCCCAAGCTGTATACCTACGGCGTGGAACACCCCATGAACGCCATTGAGAATCTGACGGCCACCACCCTGCGCAACATCATCGGTGACATGGAGCTGGACCAGTCCCTGACCAGCCGCGACACCATCAACACCCGGATGCGGGCCATCCTGGACGAGGCCACGGACCCCTGGGGCATCAAGGTCAACCGGGTGGAGCTGAAGAACATCATCCCGCCCAAGGAGATCCAGAACGCCATGGAGAAGCAGATGAAGGCGGAGCGGGAACGCCGGGAGTCCATCCTCCAGGCCGAGGGCACCAAGCAGTCCCAGATTCTGGTGGCCGAGGGCGAGAAGCAGTCCGCCATCCTGAAGGCCGACGCCGCCAAGCAGGCCGCCATTTTGAAGGCGGAGGGCGAGAAGGAGGCCCGCATCATGGCCGCCGAGGCCGAGGCCCAGGCCATCATGCAGGTCCAGCAGGCGCTGGCGGATTCTTTGAAGCTGCTGAACGACGCCGCGCCCAACGACCAGGTGGTGAAGCTGAAGGCCCTGGAGGCCATGCAGAAGGTGGCGGACGGCAAGGCCACCAAGATCATCATCCCCAGCGAATTGCAGGGCCTGGCAGGCCTGGCCGCCAGCGCCAAGACGGTGTTCGACACCGAGGACCCCAAGACGGAATAAGGCTTGAACAAACCGGGCGCACGGCGAAAGCCGTGCGCCCTGCGCGGAGCCGCACCCCTGTGAATAAAAGCCGCACGGCCAAGGCCGTGCGGCTTTTTTCGTTGTTTACCACTCCTCCGGCAGATTCTCCGCGCAGAGGACGTCGATCTGGGCGTTGAAGCGGTTCAGGTCCACCGGCGCGTTTCTCCGCACCACATCCCGCAGCAGGATCAGCGGCACATAGCCCTGCCTGACAAAATTTTGGGGGATGGTGAAATCCACGCTGCCGTCCCGCAGCAGCTGGCGGATGCTCTCGTTGATATCGTGGCAGACCACGTGGATCCGCCCCTTTTTCCCGGCGCTCCGCACCGCCGCGGCGCAGGCCGGGACGTTGTGGTTTGCCATGTAGATGCCCCGCAGGTTGGGGTACTGCTGGATGGCGTTCTGCACCAGCAGGAGAGTGGTCTGGTAGTCGTTGAAGGTCTCCCGCACCACCAGGTTTTTCTCGGGAAAGCCCACCTCCTGCATCCGGGCGCGGAAGCCGTCCAGACGCTGCCGGTGGCCGTCAAATTTCAGGTTGCCCACGGTGGCCAGAACCGTGTCCTCCTTCTCTACGCACTTGCTCATCAGCCCTGCGGCGACGCAGCCGGCCTTGCGGATATCCTGCCCCACAAAGCCCAGCCGGTGGCTGCCCGGCAGGTCGGAGTTGAAGGTGATGCAGGGGATGCCCGCCTCCGCCAACTGGGAGACGTACTCTTTGATGGACGGGTCGTTCAGTGTGCACAGTGCCAGGCCGGAGATGCCCTCGGCGCGCAGCTCCTCCATCAGACCGACGGCCTCCTGGGCCAGATCCGTCTTGCACTTCCGACCGATGATCTGCACGTGGGCCTCCGCCAGCTCCGTCTGGGCCTGCCGGATGCCCTGGGTCACCTCGGTGAGAAACTGGTTGTCCCAGTTGGGCATCAGCACACCCAGCTTGATGGGCTGGAGCGCCGCGTCCATCTGCTGCTGGTGAGACTCCCGGGGGGAGACGTAGCCCGTGTCCCGGATGGCGTCCAGGATGCGCTCCCGGACATCCGCCCGGACATAGGAGCGGTTATTCAAAACACGATCCACGGTGCCCCGGGAAACCCCCGCCAGGTCCGCGACCATCTGTATGGTTGGCTTCTTGCCCATAAGGCACCTCCAGGCAGTTTGCGCGCATGCCGCAGTCCGGCATCTTCCGCAAGCCGGTGCGGAAGGATGTTTTGCGGATGTGTGCTTTTTCGAAAATGCACAGACCCATCTTAACCCATCTTTTGCGGCTTGTCAATCTACAAAAAAACGAGTGGTGTTTTTAGCAAAAATCACTATTTTTGGGGAGTTTTTGAACTTCCTATTGACAAGCGGTCCAGATTTTACTATATTGTGCATAGCACGGGATGTGCAATGCACATAAAGCAGAAAGACGGTGAATACATTGAAATTTCTGAAATCCGCATGTATCGAGCCGATGTACAGTGAGATTCCCTTCCTGGAGCGCTTCCAGGCGGCGAAGGACGACGGTTTTGAATTCGTGGAGTTCTGGGGCTGGACCGACAAGGATCTGGACGCGGTGAAGGCCGCCGCGGAGAAGGCGGGCGTCGGCATCTCCGGCTTCAACGGGGACGCGGAGCTGTCCCTCATCGACCCGGAGCAGAAGGAAGCCTATCTGGAGTTTTTGAAGAAGTCCGTGGCCGCGGCCCGGAAGGTGGGCGCCAAGAGCGTGACCATCCACTCCAACGGCCTGGGCGACGGCGGCGTGGTCATCCACGACTACCGGGAACTGTCCGACACGGTGAAGCTCTGCACCATGTTCGGCACCCTGATCGAATGCGCCAAGATCGCTGAGGAGAGCGGCATCCAGATGAACCTGGAGCCCCTGAACATCACCACCGACCATGTGGGCAACTACCTGCAGACCACCCGGATGGCCGCAGAGATGACCCGGCTCATCGGCTCCCCCAAGCTGAAGGTGCTGTACGACGCCTACCACATGCAGCTCAACGAGGGCAGCCTCTGCGACAACATCCGCGCCTACGGCGACCAGTTCGGCCACATCCATGTCGCCGACGCCCCCGGCCGCCACGAGCCCGGCACCGGCGAGATCAACTACGCCAAGGTGTTCGCCTGCCTGGAGGAGACCGGCTACACCGGCCTGGTGGGCTTTGAACTGATCCCCGAGACCACCACCGCCGAAGCGGTGAAGGCCATCATGAAATTTTGATTTGAAAGGATAGAGGACTATGAAGACCATTAAAATTGGTATCATCGGCGCCGGCCGCATCGGCAAGGTCCACGCCGAGAACATCGCCAAGTTTGTCCCCGAGATGGAGATCAAGACCATCGCCGACCCCTACATGAGCGAGGAGACCGTGGAGTTCCTGCAGCGCCTGCGCATTCCCAACATTGTCAGCGACGCGGACGTCATCCTGAATGACCCCGAGATCAAGGCCGTGGTGGTCTGCTCTCCCACCGATATGCACGCCGAGTATGCCATCAAGGTGGCCCAGGCCGGGAAGGACGTGTTTGTGGAGAAGCCGGTGGATTACCGGATCGAGCGGGTCAAGGAGGTCATCGACGCGGCGAAGAAGGCCGGCGTCAAGCTCCAGGTGGGCTTCAACCGCCGCTTTGACCACAACCACCGCGCCGTCTACGAGGCTGTGCGGGCCGGCAAGATCGGCGACGTGAACCTGGTGAAGATCAGCTCCCGTGACCCCGCGCCCCCGACCATCGACTATGTGAAGGTCTCCGGCGGCATCTTCTATGACATGATGGTCCATGACTTCGACATGGCCCGCTTCCTGGCCGGCTCCGAGGTCACCGAAGTCTTCGCCTACGGCGCCGTGTTGGTGGATCCCGCCATCGGCGAGGCCGGCGACGTGGACACCGCCGTTGTGACGCTGAAGTTCGCCAACGGCGCCATGGGCGTCATCGACAACAGCCGCAAGGCCGTCTACGGCTATGACCAGCGGGTGGAGGTCTTCGGCTCCAAGGGCGCTGTCATGGACGTGAACGACACCCCCGACAACGCCGTGTTCTACGGCGAGGACGGCACCGTCTCCGGCACCTGCTACAAGATCATGTGGGACCGCTACACCGGCGCCTTCGCCGCCGAGCAGCAGGCCTTTGCCGACGCCGTCATCAACGACAAGCCCACGCCCGTCACCGGCGAGGACGGCCTCTATCCCATCCTGATCGCGGCCGCCGCCACCAAGTCCATGAAGGAAGGCCGCCCCGTCAAGATCAGCGAGATCGAGGGATAAAAGCAAGACCCCTTGACCATTGGAACCCCGGAATGGAAATTCCGAAAAAATAAGAAAAGGAGTCAGCAATTATGAAGAAGTTTCTTGCACTGGCACTAACCCTGGTCATGGTACTGACCCTGGCCGCCTGCGGCGCCAAAGAGGACACCGGCGCCTCCAACGATGCCTCCGACGCCTCTGAGGGCGGCGAGGACGGCTATCACATCTCCGTTATTCTGAAGACCACTGCCTCCGAGCACTGGCAGCTCATCATGGCGGGCTGCAGAAAGTTTGAGTCCGAGCACCCCGACGTGACCATCGACATCGCCGGCCCCGCCAGCGAGACCTCCTATGACGATCAGCAGAACATGATCGAGACTGCCCTGAACAATCCCGACATCGACGCGATCATCATTGCTCCCCTGCAGTCCGAGACCGCCGCGAACCTGATCGCCGGCGAGACCCGCCCTGTGTTCGCCATGGACACCAACATCGATGCGCCTGAGATCATCTCCTTCATCGGCACCGGCAACGAGGAGGCCGCCAAGCTGGGCGCCACCCAGGCTGTCGCCGCCGCCAAGGAAGCCGGCTGGGACGTCATCGAGTGCATTGAGATCGCCGGCGTCCAGGGCGACGCCACCAACACCGCCCGCATGAACGGCTACAAGGCCGGCATCAACGAAAACGGCGGCACCTTCCTGGAGGACGAGGTCCAGTACGCCAACGCCGTGGCCGACCAGGCCGTCACCTGCATGGAGGCCGTGATCCAGACCCATCCCGACGGCGTGGCCATCATCTGCGCCAACAACGACGACATGGCCGTGGCCGCCACCCGCGCCGCCGCCAACGCCGCCGGCTATGACAACACCATCTTCCTGGGCTTCGACGGCTCCACCGGCGCCTGCCAGGCCATCCTGGACGGCGAGCTGACCATGTCCATCGCCCAGCAGCCCTATGAGATGGGCTATCTGGCCTGCGAGGCCGCCTATGAGACCCTGCTGGGCAACACGGTCGATGAGTTCATCGACTCCCAGATCGAGGTCATCACCCCCGAGAACGCGCAGGCCCGTATCGATGCCGTCAACGGCTATCTGGGCAAGTAATCCCACCATCATGGTGAAAGCGGCGTCCGGAAGCCTCCGGACCTGCCGTAGCACTACATAAGTTAACCCGGCGAATGCAAATAGGCGGTGGCGCTGCGGAAGTTTTCCGCGGCGCCACCGCCGCCTTATGCCGCCCGCCTGTGCCGCTGGCAGGCGCAGGCCGCGGCCGGGGCCTGCCGGCTTGCTGCCCGTTCAGCAGCCGCAGCGCGCCAGCAGCGCCTGCATCTCCCGCACGCCCCGCTTCTGGGAGGTGATGATGGCGCACAGAATGGGCACCAGCTCCGGGCAAACGCCGTATTTCAGCGCGTTTTCCGCCATGCGGACGGCCCCCTCATGGTGGGGGATCATCTCCCGCATAAAGCTGATGCCGATCCGGTCGGTCTCCGGGGCGCTGCCCATCCGGTCGAACATGGTCTGATAGATCAGGTCCATCCGCCGCTGGTACAGGGCCAGGTCCTGGGCCGGGCTGCACAGGGCGGCGCAGCAGGGCAGGACGGACTCCATATCCGCGATGCTCTTTGTCTGTGCGGTGATGATGTTGGACGCGATCCGCCGCAGGGGACAGTCTCCGATGTGGGGCAGTGCGTTTTCACTCATCTCAATGGCCGCCCGGTGGTGGGGGATCATCTGGACGATGAAGTTGTGGGAGATGCTGCCGGTCAGTTCCGCGCCGGTCATGCCGCAGATCATGCCGTCCAGGATCTCATAAAACCGGGTCAGATACTGCTTGGTCTGGCAGCTCAATGTACAAGGCTCCTGCATGATATAGCCCTCCTTTTCATCCTTATGGTATGATGGAGGCCCCTGCCTGGTGCGTAAAAAAGGGAACCGGCCAAAGGCCGGTTCCCTTTTCATTTTCATCATTTTCGCCGTGGCGGCCGGTGAATTGCCGCAGAGCGGCAAGAGAAGCCGCCCTGGGACGTGCTCATGGCGAAAATACCCGCCCCAGCCGCCTTGGGCAAGTGACCGATGTCACTGACGGTGGGGCGTTAGGAGGGGGAGCAGGCTCCTCTCCCAGTCCCCTCACAGCCTTGTCACAACGGGAATGACCATGGGGCTGCGCTTGGTGTTTTTGAACAGGTAGCTGCTGACGGCGGACTTCACCGCACCCTTCAGCTCGCCGTCGTCCCGCCCGCGCTTGCGGGACACGGAATCCGCCGCGTCCATGGCGATGGCCTGCAGCTCCTTCATCAGGTCGCCGGACTCCTTCACATAGATGAAGCCCCGGGTGATGATCTCCGGCGGGGCCAGCAGGCCGCCGTCGTGGCTGGAGATGGGCATCACCACCACAACCATGCCGTCCTCGGCCAGGCGCTTGCGGTCCCGCATGACCACGGCGCCCACGTCGCCCACGCCGGAGCCGTCCACATACACCTCGCCGGCGGGGACGGAGCCGCCCAGCTTCAGCGTCTTGGCGGTCAGCTCGATGACGGTGCCGTTGTCCGCGATGGCGATGTGGTTGCGGTCCATGCCCATGTCCTGGGCCAGCTGGCTGTGGATCTGCAGCATCCGCTGCTCGCCGTGGAGGGGGACGAAGAAACGGGGCTTCGTCAGGGCGTGGATGATCTTCAGCTCCTCCTGGCAGGCGTGGCCGGAGACGTGGAGCATATCGGCCTTGTCATAGACCACCTTCACGCCCTTGCGGAACAGCTCGTTGATGACCCGGCCCACCGTCACCTCGTTGCCGGGGATGGCGGAGGCGGAGATGATCACCTTGTCGCCGGGGCCGATCTCCACCTGCTTGTGGGTGGAGAAGGCCATGCGGTACAGGGCGCTCATCTCCTCGCCCTGGGAGCCGGTGGTGACGATGACCTGCTTGTTCTTGGGCAGGCCCTTGAGCTTGCTGATGTCCATCAGGGTGTTCTTGGGCACCTTCATATAGCCCAGTTCCGTGGAGACCTTCATCATGTTCTCCATGGACCGGCCCGTCACGGCCACCTTCCGCCCGCACTGGGCGGCGGCGTCCAGCACCTGCTGGATGCGGTGGACGTTGGAGGCGAAGGTGGTGACGATGATGCGCTCCTCGCAGTTCTGGAACTGCCGCATGAAGGTGGCGCCCACCGTCTTTTCAGAGGGGGTGAAGCCCGGGCGCTCCACATTGGTGGAGTCGGCGCACAGGGCCAGCACGCCCTCCTTGCCCAGCTCGCCAAGGCGGGCCAGGTCGATGACCTCCCCGTCGATGGGGGTGGAGTCGATCTTGAAGTCGCCGGTGTGGACCACGGTGCCCATCTTGGTGTGGATGGCGAAGGCCACGGAGTCGGCGATGGAGTGGTTGACGTGGATGAACTCCACGGTGAACTTGCCTGCCCGGACGGACTTGCCCGGCTCCACGGTGATGAGCTTGGTGCTCTTTACCAGCTGGTGCTCCTCCAGCTTCAGCTTGATGAGCCCGGCGGTAAAACGGGTGCAGTAGATGGGCAGGTTGACCTGCTTGAGGACATAGGGGATGGCGCCCACGTGGTCCTCGTGCCCGTGGGTGATGAAGAGTCCGCGGATGCGGGCGCGGTTCTTGATGAGGTAGGTGACGTCGGGGATGATGGAGTCGATGCCGTACATGTCGTCGCCGGGGAAGGCCATGCCGCAGTCCACCACGATGATCTCGCCGCCGTACTCATAGGCGGTCATGTTCTTGCCGATTTCGTTCAGGCCGCCCAGGGGGATGATTTTCAGTTTTTCTGCCATAGATCAAAATACTCCTTTGATATTCACTGGATATGTAGGAGAGCCTCCCCGGCGGACGCATGGACGCAGCAAAGACGCGGCGCGCCGAAAAATGGGCACGGAAAATAGAGACGTCCGTTGCCTGCGCGGCCCCGTTACGCCGGCAGGGGTTCGGTCACGTCATGTCAAGTCCGATATGGGGAAACTCTGTATTATTCAACCGTGAGAAGCGCGTCCCGCGGTAAAATACGATCAAAAAACAGCGGGGGAGGCGGGCTCCCCGCGCTTAACTTGATATAGTATATCACAGCAGACCGGATTTGTATACAAGAATTTTGCGTTATGGTAACTTTCTGCAAAAAATTGTGGGAAGCCGCTTGACAAAGCCGTTGAAAATGCTATTATGTGTACGTTAACAGAAATGCGGGGGAGGACCTTATGCGGGCCACTATCAAGATGATCGCGGAAAAAGCCGGCGTCTCTATCGGGACGGTGGACCGGGTGCTCCATGACCGCCCTTACGTCAAGGCGGAGGTCCGGGACCGGGTCCTGCGGGTGATGGAGGAGCTGGACTACCATCCCAACCGGATGGCCAGCGCCCTGGCCATGAGCGGCACGCCCCGGCGTCTGGCGCTCATCCAGCCCCGGTGGGAGAATTACATCTACGGCGAGATGGAGGCGGGCGTGGCCCGCTTCCGGGAGGAGCACCGGGATTATAACGTCACGGTAACGGTTCGGGCCTATCCCCAGGAGGACACGGCCCGCTGCCTGGAGCTGCTGGACGAGGAGATCGCGGGCGGCGCCCAGGCCGTCGCACTGTGCGCGTCGGACAGCCCGGAGACCCGGGCCAAGCTGTCGGAGCTGGCGGAGAACCGCATCCCCGCCGTCACCTTCAACTCGGATATCCCCGCCGCGCCCCGCCTGTGTTACGTGGGGGAGGACGCCCACCACGCGGGCCGGGTGGCGGCGGAGATCGCCGCCAAGTTCCTGCGCCCCGGCGACCCGCTGCTGCTGGTCTACGCCGGCCCGGCCTACGCCGGCCACAAGGCCCGGGCGGACGGCTTTCTGGAGCGGCTGGGGGAGCTGGGCTTCCGGCGGGAGGACTGCCGCATCGCTGCCACCCACAACGACTACGGCGAGACGCTCCAGGCCGTGGAGGCGGCTCTGGCGGAAGACCCGGCGCTGGCCTATGTCTATATGGCCAATCTCAGCGTGCCCGCCTGTGTGGAGGCCATCCGCCGCCACGGCCGGACGGGGCGGGTCCATGTCCTGTCCCACGACTGCGGGCCGGATATCCGGCGGTTTCTGGAGAGCGGCGAGGTGGACTTCACCATCGGCCAGGACCTGGCCTATCAGAGCTGGCAGGCGCTGTCCGTGCTGTTCCGCCACCTGACGGAGCACAGGCCGCCGGAGCGGGATTGCTTCTATCCGGCAAGCCCGATTTTGAACGCGGAGACGGTGTGGCCCTGAACATCTTCCGGGGGACGGCTGTCCCCCATTTGTCCGGGCAAATCTGTGTACGTACACGGAAAGAAAAGAGGAGGCTGCTATGAGACGAAAAAGTGCGATTACCGCGCCGGGGCTGGCCCTGATGGGGCTGGGGATCGTTGTGGGCGCCTGTGAGTATGTGTCGGTGGTCATCCTGCCGGACATCGCCGCGGACCTGGGGGTCTCCCTGGGGGCGGTGGGGCGGCTGGTCAGCGTGTTCGCCGTGGGCTATGCCGCCGGCACGCCCGTCATCATGGCGGCCACGGCCCGGATACCCCGCTTCCGGCTGCTGATGTGGCTGATGGCGCTGTTTCTGGCGGCCAACGCCCTGTGCATGCTGGCGCCCAACATCTGGGTGCTGTACGCCGCCCGGACCCTGGCGGCCACGCTGACGGGGACGCTGACCGCGGTGGCGCTGCTGTTTGCCCGGGAGGCGGCGGTCCCCGGCCATGAGGCCCAGGCCATCGCCATGGTGTACACCGGGATGGCTCTGGCCACGGTGATCGGCAACCCGCTGAACAGCACGATCTGCAGCCTGATCGGCTGGCGGGCGGCCTTCGCCCTGATTTTGGCGGCGGGCGTGATTTTGCTTCCGGTGCTGGTGTGGGTGCTGCCCCGGCCCGCCGCGGCCCGCGGGGAGGACACGGGCTTCGCCCACCAATTTACCGTGCTGCGGGACCCCCGCTATTCTCTGGTGGTGCTGATGACCATCTGCTACTACGCGGCCTCCTATGTGGTCTACACCTATCTGACGCCCATCCTGACGGATGTTCTGGGCGTGGGGGAGAGCGCCATCAGCCCGCTGCTGATGGCGGTGGGCCTTTGCTGCATGGGCAGCAACCTGCTGGCCGGTTGGCTGGGCGGCCGGGGCGGCGTGGCCCGGACGCCGGCGCCCCTTCTGCTGCAGACCCTGCTGCTGGCCGCCATGCCCCTGCTGCTGGGCGGCGTTTGGACGGGGCTGCCGGGGATGCTGCTGATGTGCCTGTTCATCTACTGCCTCAGCACGCCGGTGCAGCTGTACGCGCTGCGCCTGGCGGAGCAGGACTACCCCTTTGCCTCCAGCCTCTGCGCCTCCACGCTGTCCGTGGCGGCCAACATCGGCATCGCCGCCGGATCCTTTGCCGGCAGCGGGCTCCAGGCCGTCCTGGGCCTGCGGCTGCTGGGCCTGCCCGCTGCGGTCATCGCCCTGGCGGCGCTGGTGCTGAACCTGGCCCTCCTCCGGGCCGGCGGCGCCAAAAACGGATTTCCCGGCAGAGCTTGATATTCCTGTCTGCCGTTTCTTCTTTTCGTGCAGCACCGCCGTTCGAATGCCGGCGGTGCCGCTTTTTTTTACATTATCCGTTGCACCCTCCTGCTAAAAATGGTATACTTATAAAATCTATCAGTATGTTTTCCGGTATAAGGAGCCTTTGCTTATGAACAATAAAAAACTCTCCCGTCTGCTGGAACCGAATTTGAAGCTGTACTTCCTGTGCATGGTACTGTTCGCCCTGGCCGCCGTCACGGTCAGCCCGGTGCTGGCCCTGGCGGAGGGCGTCGCCACCGTGGGGCTGTACCTCTACTTCACCCAGAGCAACCAGAAGCGCCGGCAGAATATCCTGCAATACATCGACAGTGTCACCGGCAGCGTGGATACCGCCAGCAAGTCCACCCTGATCAACTCTCCGCTGCCCATCATGGTCTTCCGCCCCGACACCGGGGAGGTCATCTGGAGCAACGAGAACTTTCTCCAGCTGGCCGGCGTGCGGGAGCACCTGTTTGAGATGAAGGTGGAGGACGCCGTGCCCAACTGCCCCGTCCAGTGGCTGCTGGAGGGCAAGCAGGAGTGCCCGGAGCGTGTCCTGATGAACAACCGCCGCTTCCGGGTCTACGGCAGCCTGGTCCGGGCCAAGGGCCGGAACGGGGAGCAGAACCTGGTGGCAACCACCTATTGGGTGGACACCACCGACGCCGACCTGCTGCGGGAGACCTACACCGCCACCCGTCCGGTGCTGGCGGTTTTGATGGTGGACAATTACGAGGACCTGATGAAGGCCTGCGCGGACACCCAGCGCAGCGCCGTCCTGGCCCAGATCGACGAAAAGCTGAACAACTGGGCGGCGGCCGGTGACGGACTGCTGCTGAAGACCGAGCGGGACCGTTATCTCTTCATGTTTGAGGAGCAGTATTACGAGCACTTCGTGGAGGAGAAATTCTCCGTCCTGGACGCCATCCGGGACATCAAGGTGGGCGAGGGTGTCCACCCCACGCTGTCCATCGGCATGGGTAAGGACGCCGACAGCATCCCGGAGCTGTACAAGAACGCCAACCTCTCCGTGGAGATGGCCCTGAGCCGGGGCGGCGACCAGGCGGTGGTCCGGGGCCGCATGGACTTTGCGTTCTACGGCGGTCGGGCCAAGACCACGGAAAAGCGCACCAAGGTCAAATCCCGGGTCATGGCAAATGCCCTCAGCGAACTGATGGCCGACGCTGCGGAGATCTACGCCATGGGCCACAGCTTCGCAGACATGGACGCCGTGGGCGCCGCCGTGGGCATCTGCTGCGCCGCCCGCCAGCGGGGCAAAAAGGCCCAGATCGTTATCGACATGGAACACAACGCGTCGGAGGCCGTGCTGAAAAAGCTGCGGGCCCTGCCGGAGTATGCGGATGTGTTCATCTCCCCCGGGGACGCGTTTTTGAAGATGCGCCCCGGCGCGCTGCTGGTGGTGGTGGACACCAACCGCCCCGACATGGTGGAGAGCCGGCAGATCCTGGAGACCTGCAACCGGGTGGCGGTCATCGACCACCACCGCCGCGCCGCCAGCTATATCGAAAACGCGGCGTTCAGCTTCCACGAGCCCTATGCCTCCTCCGCCTCGGAGCTGGTGACGGAGCTGCTGCAATACATGGTGGAACCCGCCGACCTCCTGCGGGAGGAGGCGGAGGCCCTGCTTGCCGGCATCGTGCTGGACACCAAGCATTTCACTCTCCGCACCGGCGGCCGCACCTTTGAGGCGGCGGCGTTCCTGCGCCGGGCGGGCGCCGATACGGCGGATGTCCAGCGCCTGTTCCAGAACGATCTCAGCGACATGGTCTCCCGCTATGACATCATCCGCCGGGCGGAGCTGTACCGGGACGACATCGCCCTGGCGGTGGTGCCCCAGGACGGCGTGGACCGGGTGACGGCGGCCCAGGCGGCCGACGAGCTGCTGACGCTGAAGGGCGTCAAGGCGTCCTTCGTGGTGTACAGCAACGGCGACAATGTGCTGATGTCCGCCCGCTCCCTGGGAGAGATCAACGTCCAGGTGATCCTGGAGGCCCTGGGCGGCGGCGGCAACTCCACCACCGCCGGCGGAAAGGTGGCCAACGGCGACGTGCTGGAGGTGCGCCACCGGCTGATCGACGCCATCGACGCCTATTTTGAGAAATAATTTTTGTATGTATAAAGGAGAACAGGAACCATGAAAGTGATTTTACAGCAGGATGTGAAGGGCCAGGGCAAGAAGGGCCAGATGGTGGAGGTCTCCGAGGGCTACGCCCGGAACTTCCTCCTGCCCCGGAAGATGGCCATTGCCGCCACAGCCGACGCCATCAACACCATGAACCTGAAGGAGAAGGCCCGCAAGGCCGAGGAGGCGCGGCAGAAAGCCGAGGCCGAAGCCACCGCTGAGAAGCTGAAGGAGTGCATGGTCAAGCTGACCGCCAAGGCGGGCAGCGGAGGCCGCCTGTTCGGCGCCGTCACCACCAAGGAGATCTCCGAGGGGCTGAAGGCGCAGTTCGGTTTGGACATCCCCAAGCAGAAGCTGGTGCTGGAGGAGCCCATCAAGGCCTTCGGCAGCTATCAGGTCAAGGCCAAGCTGGGCTTTGAGGTCAGCGGCACGGTGTATGTGTCCGTGTTTGAGGAGAAGTAAGCTTACAGACGGCCCAGCTCCAGCCCCAGGGAGAGGCCGGAGCGGAAGACGGCCTCTGCGTCCAAGGCGCTGAGGCGCTGTTCCTGCTCCGGCAGGGCCTCCAGGCGGGCGCGCTGCTCCGGCCTGCGGACTGGCCTGTCATTCTTACGGCCGCTATGAGACAGGCGAACGGGAGCCTATGCTGTCTGCTTTGATCGCGCCGGCAAGATTTTATGGCGTGACTTTGGATGCACTCGCCGGGTGCGGCGGGCAGCGCGGCTGACAGCCGCAGGGGATGCCCCCCGTTTCTCCATAACCTGCGGAGTGCATAGCGAAGCGGAATGCACGGGGGGAATGATACAGCCCTTACGTCAAGCACCCACAAATCCGCACCCGGCGTTTCAGCCTGCGGCTTAAACGCTGGAAATGATCCAGCGTACAGCGCACCCGGATCAAGCCCGGCAACTCCCCACCGTCCCGACTCGCACAACTCCCGCTGTCCGGCTTTGCCCCAAAGGGGCAAAGCCGGACCCCAAACGCGCCTTTTCTTTTGGACCGTGCACGGCCCGTTTTCTTTTCGGC
>JAUNGH010000279.1 GCA_030524605.1 Oscillospiraceae bacterium
GCGACTGAATGGCTGATACGACGAGAGACATCTGGAATGACGACGACGGCGAGGAGGAGCAGCCGAAGAAGCGCCGCGCTCTGCGGGGCTTCTGGGTGTTTTTCCTGACGCTGGCGGCCGTGCTGGCGGTGGTGGTGCTGGCCGCCTACAGGGACGGCACCGGCTTCGACGTGCTGCGCCGCTATCTCAATTACGGCAGCGTGGAAAGCGTGGGCGGCGAGGTGGTCTACGGCTATGACGCCTCCTCCAACAACCGCTTTGCCGCGCTGGGGGAGAAGCTGGTGGTGCTGTCCGAGACCAGCCTCCGCGTCCTGGACCGGGACGGCGGCGAAGTCTGGTCCGTAAATGTCAATATGTCCGCGCCGATGCTGAACCGGGGCGGCGGCCGGGCTGTGGCCTGCGACGTGGGCGGCCGGACGCTGTATGTGGTGGACGAGGGCGGCGAGGTGATGCACCTGACCGCCGGGGAGGATGAGCCCTTCATCGCCGCCGCGCTGAATGAAAAGGGCTGGCTGGCAGTGACGGCGGAGAAGCGGGGCTACAAGGGCTGCGTCAGCGTATATGACCAGGACGGGGAGCTGGTGTTCGAATTCAACTCCTCCCGGCGGTTTGTGATAGACGCCTGTGTGACGGACGACTGCGGGTATCTGGCGGCGGTGACGCTGGGCCAGGAGAACAGCGTGTTCGTCAGCAACGTGGTGCTGTACGACGTGACCAAGACGGACCCCGCGGCGGATTACGACATCTCCGACGGGCTGGTGGCCGCCATCGGCCAGCAGGCGGGAAAGCTCGCAACCGTGTCCGACACCTGCCTGACTTTTGCGGACACGAGCGGGGCGGTCACGGCCAGCTATGCCTACGGCGGGGCCTACCTGCGGGATTATGACCTCTCCGGCGACGGCTTTGTGGCGCTGCTGCTGAACCGCTACCAGTCCGGCAGCGTGGGCCGTCTGGTGACGGTGGACACGGATGGGGCGGAGCTTGGCTCCCTGGACGTGAACGAGGAGGTTTTGAGCGTCTCCGCCGCCGGGCGGTATCTGGCGGTGCTGTATGCAAACCGGCTGGTGGTCTATAACCAGGACCTGCAGGTCTACGCGTCCCTGAACGGCACGGACTACGCCAGGGAGGCCCTGATGCGGACGGACGGCTCGGTGCTGCTGCTGTCCTCGGAATCCGCCGGGCTGTTCCTTCCATAAACGGTAAAAATTTTGGGGGAGTTCACAAAACGTTTACACGCGGAAAGGTAGGAAACTTTGACAACACCTGTTATAATAGATGCAATTGTGGTCATTCTGTTGGTGGGCTTCACCGCCTGCGGCGCAAAGCGGGGCCTGCTGCGGGCCCTGGCGGGGCTGCTGATCGTGGCGGCGGCCCTGATAGGCGCGGGAATGATCGCGGCCACGTTCTCCGGCCCGGCGGCCAGGCTGGCGGCGCCCATCATCAGCGGGCGCATCGCCGAGCAGGTGGACGAGGCCATGGCTGTCCAGGCGGACGGCGCTCAGATGCCGGAGGCGGATGACGACTTCCGGATCGAGGACCTGCTGGCGCTGCTGGGGCTGGATGAGGACGTGCGGGACTCCCTGGCGGAGAGCGCCCGGGAGACGGTGCGGGACACCGGCGTGTCCATCGCCACGGCGGTGGTGGAGAGCATTGCCGGGTCCATCATCTACGGCGTGCTGTACATCCTGTCCTTCCTGGCCCTGCTGGTACTGCTGAACGTTTTGGTGCGGGCCATGGACCTGCTTTTCAAGCTGCCGGGCCTGCACGGTGTCAACGCCCTGGGCGGCGGATTGCTGGGCCTGCTCCAGGGGGCGCTGCTGCTGTTTCTGGCAGTCTGGGCGGCCAGGCGGCTGGGGGTCTCCTTCGAGACGGAGCCCTGGGCCGAGGCACATATTTTACGCATATTCACGACGCATACGCCCCTGAGCGTACTGTCGTTTCTGCAATGAAGGCGGCGTTTCAGTCCGTCTGTTTCTGGAGGTATACGATGCAGCCTACACTTTGTTCAAGATGTAAAAAGAACGTCGCCGTGGTGTTCATCTCCAAGCTGGAGGGCGACAAGACCGTCAACGAGGGCCTGTGCCTGAAGTGCGCCAAGGACCTGGGCCTGCCCCAGGTGGACGACATGATGAAGCGCATGGGCAT
>JAUNGH010000028.1 GCA_030524605.1 Oscillospiraceae bacterium
TTTGGGGGCGAACAGCGCCCCATACTCTTCAACGGTCACCAGGAAGGGCTCCGGTTCAAAGATCCACTCCTTGTAGGGTTTCAGTTCGATTTTGTGGAGCTCCGCATCTGCCGGTTCTTCCTTGGGCGCGGGTTCCGCTTGCCGGACAGGCTCCTGGGGCGCGGGAGCGCCCTCTCTGGACGGTTCCGCCGGAGCGCCGCAGGCGGAGAGACAGCACAGGGCCAGCAATAAGGAGACGATCCGTTTTTCCATGCCGTCACATCCTTTCAAAACACGAAGCGGACCAGCGCCGTGGCGCAGCAGTCCGCCAGGAATACCGCCAGGGCGCACCGGAAACAGCAAGTCCTGACCCGGTTGGAGAGGTGGTTGATGAGACGCTCAAACAGGGGCTGTAAAATGTACAGAAACAGCAGCCCGCCCAGCCCGAAGCGGAGGGAGGGGGACAGGGCGACGCGGCCCTGGAAGTTGACGGCATAGTCCGCATAGGTCTGCCAGGGCCAGGCGCCGGTGAGGGCTTCCAGCAAATAGCTGGCGGCCAGTTCGATGGCAGTGGCCAGGACCATGCAGCCCAGAAATAGGAGGACAGGCTTTGACCATCGCAGCCAGGACGGCTCCCGCCGGCGCAGCAGAGGACGGAAGCACAGCAGGAAGGCCATGGCCCCCACGCCGTAGACCGGGCACCAGGGGCCGAACAGGACGCCCCGGTCCGAATAGCCCCAGCGGTAGACCACCACTTCCAGAAAGACCTCGTACAGCCAGCCCAGCAGGGCGTAGAGGAGGAAGCAGAGGAAGTAGGTCTGATAGGTTTTGGAGCAGAGTTTCATAGTGCCTCCTGAAGCATTTTCGCCATCGTATCATATGCGGGACAGCCGCGCAAGGGCTTTGGCGGCTTTGTCACCGGATTGATACCGTTTTGTGGTTGTCTGGCGGAAACCGGATGGGTAAGATAGAAGAAAAAAGGAGGGCGGCTATGAGACGGCTTTGGATCATTGCACTGCTTCTGATGCTGACGGGCTGTGGAACGGAAACGGTGGAGACACCGGAGGAGACGGCCCTGACGGTGGAGACGGCCGGGCTTGCGGATGGCCGGATTCTCCGGGCGGAGACAGCGGTGGTGCCCGGCCGGGCCGACGGAAGCTATGATTTGACGGTGACGGTGTACGAAGCCGCCGATCTGTCTGCGCCGGTACAGGTCATACAGGATACCGTTGGTTGGCCAACAGCCGCTGCCCGCTGGAGCGACGCCAACTTTGACGGCTGGCCTGACCTTTTTTACACCACCCACACCACGGTCCGCAACGACTATGCGGCTTGGTGGCTGTGGGATACAGGGGCCGGGCGTTTTGAAAAATCCGAGGCGCTGAGCGGTCTCGCCATGTTCCCGGATGAGGAGTCCGGGCGGCTGACGCAGTGGGAAGAGTGGACCATACAGACCTACGCCTATAGAATTTATGGGTGGCAGGGGGATCAGCTGGTGTGCCTGCGGGAGATCAAAAAGAACTGGGCGGAGGAGGGAAGCCAGTCGCTTGCCTGCACAGTTACCGACGACCCCATGGGCACGGCCCAGGTGGTTTGGCAGTCCCGGTGCATGGCGGGCACAGAGGAAGAACCGGCACTGGATGCGGAACTGCAGCGCTGGATGGACTACGATCACAAGGGATGACAAACCGCCCAAACCGTGGTATAATCCTCTGCGGATCGTAAAAAACACAGGGAGGACCCTATGGAGAACTATTTCGATATCGCCCTCACCGACGACCAGCTCCGGGCCATCAGCTCCATCGGCCTGGCCCATATGGGGGACGCGGTCTTTGAGATTTTGGTGCGCGGCTGGCTGTGTGCCCACGGCAGGGCCACCGGAAAGGGGCTGCACCAGGCCACCATCCGGCTGGTGTGCGCCGAGTCCCAGGCGGAGAAGGCGGAGCGCATCCTGCCGCTGCTGACGGAGGAGGAGCGGGCCGTGTTCAAGCGGGGCCGCAACGCCCAGGTCCACACCGTCCCCGGCCACGCCAGCCGGGCCCAGTACGGCGAGGCCACGGCGCTGGAGGCGCTGCTGGGCTGGCTGTACCTGCGGGGAGAGAAGGCCCGCGTCAACGAACTGTTCTGCAAGATGATGGAGGAATGAACCATGCCCCTGGACGCGGTATGTTTACAAGCCATTGTGGAGGAGCTGCGGCCCCGGCTGCTGGGGCTGCGCATCGATAAGGTCCAGCAGCCCGCCCGGGACCAGGTGGTCCTGCTGCTGCGGGGCAACCGGCGTTTGCTGCTGAACGCCGGGGCCAACGCGCCCCGCATCCAGCTGACGGAGACGGTCCGGGACAACCCGGCGGAACCGCCCATGTTCTGTATGCTGCTGCGCAAGCACCTGGTGGGCGCCCGGGTGGCGGAGATCACCCAGCCGTCCCTGGAGCGTCTGGTCCGGCTGGAACTGGATATCACCGACGACTTCGGCCAGCCGGGCCGCCGGACCCTGGTGCTGGAGGCCATGGGCCGCCGCTCCAACCTGATCCTGCTGGACGGGGAGGGACGGATCATCGACTGCATGCGCCGGGTGGACGCGGACATGTCCGCCGCGCGGCAGGTGCTGCCGGGGCTTTACTACGAGCCGCCCGCCTCCGCCGGACGGCTGCCGGTGACGGAGGAGACGGAGGGGGGCTTTCGGGAAAAGCTCTCCTCCGCCAATCCGGAGCGGCAGATGGACGCCTTTCTGCTGGACAGCTATTTCGGCGTCTCTCCCCTGATAGCCCGGGAGCTGGCCTTCCGGACGGCGGGGGAGACGGACCGGCGCATCTTTGAACTGGACGATGCCGGGAAAACCCGATTTTGGCAGGAAATACAGGGATTTGTAAGCGTTGTACAGGGGAACGGCTTTACGCCGATCTGCCTGAAAAAAGAGGGCCGTCCGGCGGAGTTTGCCTGCCTGCCCATCACCCAGTACGGCGGCGCCATGGAGACGGAGCGGTACGACAGCTTTTCCCGTCTGCTGGACGCCTTTTACGAGGCCCGGGAGCGGCAGGAGCGGGCACGGCAGCGGGGGGCGGATCTCCTTCGCACCGCCTCCACCGCCCGGGACCGCCTGCGGCGGAAGCTGGCCCAGCAGGAGAAGGATTACGCCGCCACCCAGAACCGGGACGAGCTGCGCGTCTGCGGCGATCTCATCACGTCCAACCTCTACCGGATGGAGCGGGGGCAGGGCAAGCTGACCTGCGAGAATTTTTATGACGAGAACTGCGCCCCCATCACCATCCCGCTGGACCCACTGCTGACGCCTCAGCAGAACGCCGCCAAGTACTACAAGCGCTACACCAAGGCCAAGACCGCCGAGAAGTACCTGCGGGAGCAGATGGACATCGCCCGGCGGGATCTGGAGTATCTGGAGAGCGTGCTGGAGGAGATTGAGCACGCCGAGACGGAGCAGGATTTCATCGACATCCGCAATGAGCTGAAGGACGCGGGCTTTCTGCGCCGCCAGGGGAAGGGCAAAAAGGAGCTGAAGCGGACGGTGAAGCCCCGGGAGTTCCGCACCTCCACCGGCTTCCGGGTGCTGGTGGGCCGCAACAACCGCCAGAACGACAAGCTGACGCTGAAGGACGCGGACCACCGGGACCTGTGGCTCCACACCCAGAAGATCCACGGATCCCACGTCATCCTCTGCACCGGGGGACAGCCGGTGGACGACGACACCGTTGTGGAGGCCGCCAAGCTGGCGGCGTACTATTCCCGGGCCAGGGAGAGTGGCAACGTCCCCGTGGACTACACCCCGGTGAAGAACGTGAAGAAGCCCGCCGGGGCGCGGCCCGGCATGGTGGTCTACTCCACCTGCCGGACGGTGAACGTCACGCCGGACGAGGAATTGGTCAAGCGGCTGCTTGTCAAATAATATGGCCGGACGGCATCAGGACGCCCCGGGCAGGAATTCCTGCCCGGGGCGTTTATGCATGCAAACGATGGGGTTTATTTCGTTAGAAGTTCCCGCACCATATAAAGGGGGTCGCGGGAGGCCGAATCCAGCACGAATACCTTGACGGTCTCCGTGTTTTCGCCGGACGGCACATTCGCCTTCAGCACGGCGTTTGGTGCAAGCGTGCCCTGCGCGGTGCTGACGCCGCACATGCGTCCGTTGGCGTCATACGCGGCGAGGATCAGCTGGGCGCCGACCGTATTTCCGGACTGGTTCGTCAGGGCGGCGGTGCCGGTTTCCCAGTCGATCGCCACGGGGAAGGGGCTTTCCTTGACCTCCACCGTCAGGGGGATGCCGCGGGTGCTGTCTGCAATGGGCTCATAAACGACATTGCCGTTTTCGTCCCGTTCATCCGTCTCTTCACCATGGAGACGGGTAATGCTGCAGGTTCCGGCGGTATCCGCAGTCACACGGCAGGACATGCCGTCCTCCGCCGTCTCCACCGTCACGCCGTCGCCTCTGACCCAGTCGCTGTTGGTGTACTCGCAGACCCACTTCTGATTCTCAGAGTCGTATACCAGCAGATAGAGCGCGATATCCTCGCTGACATGAGCTGTCAGGGGCAGGGTGTCGCGGAGCCGGTCCTTGACCGCATCGTAATCGACATCACCCGGTTCCTCCGTCAGAAGCTCCTCGCTGTAAAGCAGCCGCTCCACCGGATCGATCCAGATGCCCCGGCCGGTCAGCACCAAGTCTTTGAAATCTTCATTGGTGCCCAACACCTCGATATCCAAACCAAACGCAGGGGCTTCCGCAGTGATCTTCCAGACGCCCCTGGTCCCGGTTTCCTCCAAGATGATGCCGCTGTCCCGGCCATCCTGATAGATGATGTTCAGGCCCAGATCCCAGTTCTCATGTTCCTGCATGAACCACGCGTCCGGATTGACGCACAGGTAGAACACGTTCTCGCCGAGGGGAGAGTAGTCCCAACGCTCCAGGAAGGTATCCGCCGCGGCCTCGGGCCCGCTGTAATAGCCTACGTCCGGCAGCCGGATGTACACGGGCAGGGAGTAGCCTTTATAGGAGACGGAATATGTCTGGTCCCACGCCGTCCCGTTTGCCTTCAGGTAGTTTTTGTCCGGATTTTCGCCGTCATTCTCGTCTGGTCCATAAACAAGTTCATCGGAGAAGGTGAGCTGTTCAGAAGCAATGGGCGAATAAATCCACGCATGTTTGTCCGCATCGTAGCTCATCAACTCGAACGTCACTGGGTACCAGTCATACGGCGTCATGACCAGTGCATCGTCGTAGTGGTCGTCATCATAGCTCCAGCAGGCCGCCAGGTGGGTGTAGTACAATTCTCCGCCCCAGCCGAGGGTTTCCGGCACGTCGGGATCGCTTCCAAAGAACACCACGTCGCCTTCGACCCAGCCGCCGGTCTCACCGAGCGTCAGCGTGCCGCCCTCCTGGACGATCAGGTTGCCGTTGCCGCTGTTCTCAGAGCGCAGGAGATACATATCGCTGGTTATCTCCAGAGCGGCGTCCTTGCTGATGGTCAGGTTTCCGTCATGCATGGACAGCGAGCTTCCATACTCCGCAATGCCGCCCACGGTCAGCGCGGCGCCCTCTTCAAGCGTCAGATCGCCCGCCTCCACATGCAGCTTGTTGTATTCAGGATCGGACATCGTCAGGCTGACGCCCTTGCCGATGGTCAGGCTGCTGTTGTTCATCACCCAGAGCTGCGGCAGAGAGATATCTTCGGTCAGGGTCACGTCCCTGCCGAACACCGCAGTGTACAGATCGCCGTGCGTTTTGTCGTTCATCACAGCGGTCAGATCCTCCGGCATGGAACCGTAGAGGGCGCGGAATACGGTTTCTGTCTGCGCGTCGTACCACAGCAGGTACGCCGCCATGCCGTTGGCAACATGGGTCCACATATTGTCGCTGTCCTCATAGTAGAATTTGGGGCCCGGTACATTGCTGGTCATGACCGCGCCGGGGGCCAGCGACAGGGTGGCGCCGGCCGCAACGAGGATGGGCTTGTTGGCTTCCAGCGGGCTGGCCGCGTCGCCTGCCTCCGCCGGAATGGTGATATCGGCTGTGATCTTGATGGAGCTTACGTTCTCATCCTCGACCGCCGCCTTGAAGTCCTCGTAGGTCGAGACCTCCGCCGCGCTGTCAAAGAAGGTCACGCTGACCGTCAGGGGGATGCCGCGTTCGGTGCCCTCCCTGAGCTCATAGGTGTCCTCATCGACCCATTCGCCGTCCAAATGGCCGATGTGGTAGGTTCCGGCGTGGCGCACGTTCACCGTGCAGGCCGCACTGTTTTCCGCCTGCTCCACCGTGATGCCCTCGTCACACCAGATACTGCCGCCGTCGGTGTACTCGCAGATCCACCTGGCGGCTTCGCCGGTTTCCTCATTATAACCCTCGTATCTCAGCAGATAGAGCACAACGTTGTCCCTGCTGCCGTAGGGAGCGATGGTCAGGGTGTCGTGGAGCCGGTCCTTGTTGCCGCCGGTGAGCTCGGCATCCCACGATTCGGAAGAGGCATCTGTCAAGGGCCCGTCGCTGTAAACCAGACGCTCCGCCGGGTCAATCCAGATGCCGCTGCCGACCCAGCCGTCCGCTTCGCCGTCCCGCAGCACGGCTGCCCGGTACTCCCCATAAAACGCACAGCCGGTGACGGTGATCTTCCACACGCCGGGCGCAACGTATTCATAGGAAATCGCGCCCTCGGGAACTTCGTCGCCCATATATTCAAGGTTCTCGGAAAGCGCATAACCGTCTTCCGTCACAAACCACGCCTCCGGATGGACACACAGATAGAACACGTTGCCGTCGGAGATGGGGGAGAAGTCCCAGTGGTTGATGTAGGTATCCTCCGAGACCTCGGGCTCGCTGTAATAGCCTATGTCCGGCAGATAAGAATCTACGCGCAGGGAATAGGTGATGCCGTTCTCCTCGTGGGTGATATCATAGGACTTGTTCCACTCCGCGCCGGACAAGAACATTCTCGTGCTGTCCTCACGCTGTTCGTATATAAGTCCTGCGGTATCCAGCGCCTCCGCGGAAAGGACCTCATAAATCCATTCGCCGCCGGTTGCATCATACCGCATCATGGCGAAGGCCACCTCAGGTTCGTCCAGCGGGGTCATCCAGACGCCGTCGTCGTGACCGTCGGTATTTACAGATACATTTCCTTGCTCGTCCTCGTTATACCAGAGGGCCACCAGATGGGGATAATAGTCACTGCCGTTCCATGCAAGTCCCTCCGGCGGCTGAGTATCCAGGAACTCCACGTCGCCGTTGACCCAGCCGCCGCTGTTGGGACCGGAAATTTCCAGGCTGCCCCCCGCTTCGACGATCAGTGTGCTGCCCTCGATCGGCATTCCGAACTCACGGGCCTTTACGGCCGTGCCGTCCGGGATGGTCAGGGCACCTGTGCTGCCGTCCGCATTCGTCAGCAGTACCAGCACCGTCGAAGCCGCAATGTCGGTATCCAGCGTCAGATCGCTGCCACAGAGCGCCACGAGAAAGAGATCATAGCCCTCCAGGGTCAGATTGTCCAGCGCAGTCTCCCGGCTGCCGTACAGCTTCCGCACACGGGTGGTCGTCCCGTCCCCGTTGTCTTTTACAAAGTGCAGGAACGCCTCCAAGTTCTCCCAGTAGTTGGCATACTGCATTTGGGGATCGTCGCTGACAAGCTCCACGGTCAGAACGGCGTCGCCGGCAATGGTCAAGGTTCCGTAGACCTCCAGCTCCTTGGTCAGGAGAATATCCTCGTTAACTTCAATTGCGGTGCGGTCTCCGATAATGATTTTGTATACGCTGTCGTCATTTTGCGCGTTCTTCAGGCCGTTCAGGTTGAAAACGACGGCCATGCCATCCTCTATCACATACCCGTCGCCCTCTGTGTAAAGGCTGTATTTGGCGGTGACCACAGGGCTGGTTTCAAGGCCGCTTCCCTCCTCAGGCACCGCGATGGCCTTTACGGTCGTCAGTTCACTGATCGTGAACGGTCCGGTGTACCGGGTGCTGGCTGTGGTCGGCTCAGATCCGTCGGTGGTGTAATAGATCGTCATGCCGCTGGCCGCGGTGATCGTGATCTCCAGCTGCTCTCCGGCGTACATCCCGGCGGCGGGGGAGAAGGTGGGCGCGGCGGGCTTGGTCTCTGCGCTCCACGTTTGCAGCTCACGCTCGACGCCGGGCGCGTCTGGGTTGCTGCTGATGGCGTTCAGGGAAGTCTCCGAAAGGCCCCGCGCGGTGAGGAAGGTAAGCGTGTCGCCAAACCAGCCGGGGACGTCCAGCAGCACGGCTTCGTCAAGGCTGGCCAGCGATACCGCCGCTCCGCTGCCGGCCTCCCGCTCGATGTAGGCGATGATGCGGTAGAGGATAGCGGCTGTCTGCTGCTTGGTCACAGGGTCATGGGGGTGGAAGCAGCGGTCGCTTGCGTAGCCCGCGATGATGGGGGCATCCTCCGCGTACTCCAGGTTGTTGAACAGGGTGATCACCGCCTGCTGTTCCTCTGTGCAGTCGGAGATGTCAGGGAAAGACGAGGTTTCATAAGTATAGGGATCAGGCAGCGCGTCCTGATACGCGTGGTAGAAGATCACGGCCATCTCCGCCCGGGAAGTGCCGCCGGAGGTGGTGATGCTGCCGATATTTGTGATTTGATGATACGCCGCAAGCCACGCACTGAACTCGTCCGCCGTCACCATGTCGTTGGGGCGGAACTGTTCATCGTTTTCCAAAATGCCCAGGGCGTACAGGCAGTTGAGCGCGGCGGCGGCCCATGAGAAGTCGATTATGTCTGTGTAGGGAACCTCCACCGGCTCGTCATTGCTCAGGCACCCGGCGGCGCGCCAGAGGACCACCGCAGCCTGGACGCGGGTAGCGGCGCCGTTGGGTTCAAAGGCTCCGGAGGAGACGCCGCTCAGGACCCGGGCCTGGGCCAGAGCCATGATGGCGTCATATCCTTCGGTAGTCTCCGTAACGTCGGCAAACTCTGCCGGTTCCCGTCCCTCGGCGGAAGCGTCGATGATCGCCTTCAGCTGCGCATCCTCGTAGATCATCGCCGCCAGCTGGGCGCGGGTGAGGGAGCCGGCAGGATCCACCGGCTCGTCTCCGGCGTCAGGCACGCGGCTGAGCCATGCCTCAACATGCTTCGCCGTTGCCGGTTTGGTTGGCTCGAAGACTTCTTCCTTAGCTTCCTCAGCCAGAATCCCCTGTTCGATCAGGGCAGTGATCGCCGTGACAATCATCTCATCCGCCGCTTCATTGCCGGTAATGCTGCCGACATCCGTGAACGGATTCTCCGTCGCCCCGGCGATTGGGGAGCCGAGAGCGTGCCAAATGACTACCACCGCCGCATAGCGCATCGCCTCGCCATCCGGGTCAAAGGTGTCTGTGCCGACTCCGTTTATAATGTTGTTTGCGGCCAGGACCCTGATTGCCGTCCTCTGCTCCTCGGGGCATTCTGCGATATCGCTGAAATCCGGCGCCCCGTCCGGAACCGCGGCGCCCGGGAAGAAGCGGTTATAGACCAGCTCCGCCAGTTCCGCGCGGGTAAGGGCGGACTCGTCCGTTTCCGCCAGCGTGACTTCCCCCTCCGCAGGGATCTCCGCCAGCTCCGTGGCGGCGGGGTCCCCCTCTGGAAGCTCCTCCTCCGCCAGTGCTGCCGCAGGCAGCAGGCTTATCAGCAGGACCGCACCTAAAAGTCCCGCCAACCATCTTTTTGCGCGCTTCATAGTTGTTTCCTCCGTTTCATGTTAGCTCTCGGGGCTGAAATCGCGTGGGGAAATGAAAGGCCGATGGGTGAAACCTCTGCTTTTGCCGTAAGCGTTTCATATCGATTTAAGGCAAATGCGTATATATAATATACATTCTAGCATTTCTTCCCATAAAACACAAGGCAAATCCACGCTTGCCCGCAAAAATGCCGGAAGGCGGCGGATGCGCGGCAGCATCCCTGCATGACATTGTTGGGAGACGACGGTCTTTTTGACAAATATCTGAGAAAGCGGACAGGTACTTTTTGTGGGTTTCTGCGCTTGAAAAGCCGCCTGAAAGGACTACAATAAAGGCTCATAGAAAGAGGTAATCGATTACGGACAGCCGGAGGCTGTCCGGCTGTGAGAGGAGCTGCTTATGTCCTATCATTATCTGCTGGACCTCGCCCTGATTTTACTGAGCACCAAGATTTTGGGCATGCTGACCCGGAGATTCCAGATGCCCCAGGTGGTGGGCGCGCTGCTGGCGGGCCTGATCCTGGGCCCCGCCGTGCTGAACGTCCTGTCCGAGACGGAGTTTCTGACCCAGCTCAGCGAACTGGGCGTCATCGTGATCCTGTTCACCGCCGGCATGGGGACGGATCTGCGGGAGCTGCGGGACGCCGGGAAGGCCGGCTTTTTCGTGGCCCTGTGCGGCGTGCTGGTGCCGCTGGCCATGGGCACCGCCTTCGGCTGCCTGGCGGGCGCGGCGGGCTGGCTGCCCGGGGCCGGCCTGCTGGAGTCCGTGTTCCTGGGCACCATCCTGACGGCCACCTCCGTCAGCATCACGGTGGAGACCCTGAAGGAGTTGGGCCGCCTGGACACCAAGGTGGGCGGCACCATTCTGGCCGCCGCCCTGATCGACGACGTGCTGGGCCTGATCGCCCTGACGGTGGTCACCAGCTTCGCGGGGCAGGGGGCGGACCTGCTTCTGGTGCTGCTGAAGATCGCGCTGTTTTTCGTGTTCACCGTTGTAGCGGCCTTTGGAGCCGTCCGCTTTTTCCGCTGGATGATCTCCCGGGCGGACGGCAGGAATCTCCGCCGCTATCCGGTGCTGGCCTTTGTGCTGTGCCTGCTGCTGGCCTACTGCGCCGAGGAGTTTTTTGGCGTGGCGGACATCATCGGCGCCTTTGCCGCGGGCCTGGTCATCGCGTCCACGCCCAAGGCCAAGTACGTCCAGTCCAAATTTGAGCCGCTGAGTTATCTGCTGCTGACGCCGGTGTTTTTCGCGGGCATCGGCATCAAAGTGGTCCTGCCGGAGCTGAACGGCAGCCTGGTTCTGTTTTCCCTGCTGCTGCTGGCGGTGGCCGTCCTGTCCAAGATCATCGGCTGCGGTCTGGGAGCGCGGCTCTGCGGCTTTCGTGGGCGGGAGTGCGTCCAGGTGGGCGCGGGCATGGCCTGCCGCGGCGAGGTGGCGCTGATCGTCGCCAACCGGGGCCTCTCCATGGGGGTTCTCAGCCAGGCGATGATGACGCCGGTCATCATCACCGTGGTGGGCTGCGCCATTCTGACGCCGGTGCTTTTGAAGCTGGTGTTCCGCGGCGGGCCGGAGACCGGCATGCAGGAGAACAGCCTGGCGGACCGCTACCGGGAGGTGGAGCAGCTGGACATCGTGTCCGCCCACCTGCTGGAGCAGAACCGGAAGCTGATGGAGAAAAAGAAGCCCGGGAAGCAGCCGAAATAACAGAAGAAGGGACGCCGGAACGGCGTCCCTTCACAGCTTATGGGATTTGCGGCAGGCCATGCAAAAAGCGCCCCGACGGGGCGCTTTTTGCTATATTCAACGGATCATTCAGCCTTGGGGCCGGCGGCGACCACTTCAGCGCTCATGTGGGTGTACTTCTTGAAGTTCTCCACAAAGCTGGTGGCCAGCTTCTTGCAGGACGCCTTATAGGCCTCCTTGTCCTCCCAGGTGTTCTCGGGGATCAGCAGTTCGGAGGGCACGCCCTCGATGGTGGTGGGCACCTGGACACCGAAGGTGGGATCGGTGACGAACTTGCTCTTTTCGATCTCGCCGGTCAGGGCGGCGGTGACCATGGCGCGGGTGTAGCTCAGCTTCATGCGCTTGCCGGTGCCGTTCCAGCCGGTGTTCACCAGATACACGTTGGCGCCGGACTTTTCCACCTTCTCGGCCAGCATGCCGGCGTAGACGGAGGGATCCAGGGGCAGGAAGGGCTCGCCGAAGCAGGTGGAGAAGGTGGGCACGGGCTCGGTGATGCCGATCTCGGTGCCGGCCACCTTGCTGGTGAAGCCGGAGACGAAGTAGTACATGGCCTGGTTTTTATCCAGCTTGGAGATGGGAGGCAGCACGCCGTAGGCGTCGGCGGTCAGGAAGATGACGGTCTTGGGCACGCTGGGGCTCATGCCGGAGAGTTCCGCATTGGGGATATACTCCACGGGGTAGCCCACGCGGCTGTTGACGGCCAGGGAGTCGTCGTCAAAGTCGAACTCCCGGGTGTCGGGGTCCATGACCACGTTCTCAACCAGGGCGCCGAACTTGATGGCGTTGTAGATCTCCGGCTCGCCCTCGGGGCTGAGGTTGATGCACTTGGCGTAGCAGCCGCCTTCAAAGTTGAACACGGAGTCGTCGGCCCAGCCGTGCTCGTCGTCGCCGATGAGCATGCGGTTGGGATCGGCAGACAGGGTGGTCTTGCCGGTGCCGGACAGGCCGAAGAACACGGCGGAGTCGCCGTCCTTGCCGATGTTGGCGGAGCAGTGCATGGGGAACACGCCCATCTTGGGCAGGACGTAGTTCATGACGGAGAAGACGGACTTCTTGATCTCACCGGCGTACTGGGTGCCGCAGATGACCACTTCCTTGGCCTCATAGTCCACCAGGATGGCGGCCTCGGAGCGGGTGCCGTCGATCTCGGGGATGCACTTGAAGCCGGGGGCGGCGATGATGGTGTAGTCGGCGGAGAAGCCCTCCAGCTGCTCGGCGGTGGGGCGGCGCAGCAGCTGGTGGATGAACAGGTTCTGGGAGGCCAGCTCATTCACGATGCGGAAGGACTTGGTGTACTTGGGGTCCGCGCCGGCGAAGCCGTCGAAAATGAAGATCTCCTTGTTCTGGAGATAGGCGATGACCTTGCTGCGGATGGCCTCGAACTTCGCCTTCTCGATGGGGCGGTTGACCTTGCCCCAGGCGATCTCGTCGTGGACGGCGGGGGTGTCCACAATGAACTTGTCGTTGGCGCTGCGGCCGGTATACTTGCCGGTTTTGACCACCAGCGCGCCGGTGTTGCTGAGAGTGCCCTCACCGCGGCGCAGGGCGTGCTCCGTCAGCTGGGCGGGCGTCAGGTTGCGGTATACGGCGGCAGAATTGATGATGCCCAGGGATTCCAGACCGTAAGTTTCCATAATACATGTTCCTCCTTAAAATAATGTCGGCGGGGCAGGGCAGAACCGGGGAAACTGCCCCGCAGTCAGACCTTGTTCGATCCTTGGCAAAGCCCAAATCAAAGTTATTCTACACGATTTTCGCGGGAAAAGCAATAGCGGGAAATGGCCACAGGGCCCCTGCCTGAAAAGGGCGGTCAACCGTCTTGCTGCAGGCGCTTCGCCAGCCGGGCGAAGTCCCGGAGCGTCAGCCGCTCGCCCCGGACGTCGGCGGGCAGGCCACAGTCCGCGACGGCGGCCTGGATGGCCGCCTTGCCGCAGGCCGGCAGGGCGGAGGACAGGCTGTTCACCAGTGTCTTCCGCCGCAGCAGAAAGGCCCCCTTGACCACCTGGAAGAAAAACGCCTCGTCCTCCACCTCCACGGCGGGCCGCTGCCGCCGGACGCACCGCAGGACGGCGGATGTCACCTTGGGGGCGGGCAGGAACTTCTCCCGGGGCACCTCAAACAGCAGCTCCGTCTTCATGTAGTATTGCAGGAACAGGGAGAACGCGCCGCCGTCGGAGGACCCCTGGGGCGCGGCCAGCCGCTGGGCGACCTCCTTCTGGATCAGCACCGTGACGGTCTCAAAGCAGGGCGTCTCCGCCAGTTTCGTCAGCACCGGCGTGGTGATGTTGTAGGGCAGGTTGGCGCACACGATGGGCCGCAGTCCTGGGAACTTCTCCGCCGCCAGGGCGTTCAGGTCCAGCTTCAGCACGTCCCCGGGCACGATCTCCACGTTGGGATAGGGGGCCATGGTCTCCGCCAGCACCGGCAGCAGGGACTTGTCCAGTTCCACGGAGACGACCTTGCCCGCCCGCCGGGCCAGCTCCGCAGTCAGCGGGCCGATGCCGGGGCCGATCTCCAGCACGCCGCAGGCCGCATCCGCCCCGGATGCCGCCGCGATGTCCCGGGGCACCTGGGGGTCGATGAGGAAATTCTGCCCCATGGACTTGGAAAAATGAAATCCGTGCCGCCCCAGCAGCTCCCGGATGGAATCGTAATCGCAGAGATTCATGGAAGTCCCGCCTTTTCATGATGGATAGAAGCAGTATACCAAAAAAAAGAATGTTTGAAAACCCCCGGCCCATCCTGTATGATGGAGAAAACGCGCTGCAAGAAAGGACTGCCCCATGATCCGAACGATCTTCTTTGACCTGGACGACACCCTGCTGGACTTCGCCCGCGCCGAGCGGGAGGCCCTGACCCGCGCTTTCCGCCGCTTTGACATCGACCCCGCTCCCGGGGTGCTGGACCGCTACCATGAGCTGAACCGCCAGCAGTGGGAGCTGCTGGAGGAGGGCAGGCTGACCCGCCCCCAGGTGCTGCTCCGCCGCTTTGACCTGCTGTTCGCGGAGCTGGGGCTGGACCGCTCCAGCCGGCAGGTCTGCGACGCCTACGAGGCGTTTCTGGCTCAGGGCCACTGGTTCATCCCCGGCGCGCCGGAGCTGCTGGCCGCCCTGGCGCCCCGGTACGATCTGTATCTGGCCTCCAACGGCGCCTCCGCCGTGCAGTGCAGCCGCCTGGAGAGCGCGGGCATCCTGCCGTATTTCAAGGATATTTTCATCTCCGAGGAGGTGGGCTTTGACAAGCCCAGCCCCGCGTTTTTTCAGGCTGCCTTCGCCGCCGTCCCCGGCTTTTCACGGGAGACGGCCCTGATGGTGGGGGACAGCCTGACCTCGGACATCCGGGGCGGCCTGAACGCGGGCATCCGCACCTGCTGGTTCGATCCCCATGACAGGCCCCCGCGGCCGGATATCGTGCCGGACTGGCGGATCACGGCGCTGAACCAGCTGCCGGAACTGCTTGAGAAAATTGACAACGGATAATTGACAATTGACAATGGGAGGCCGCGGCAGGTTTTGCTTCTGTCAGCGGGCCTCTGCCAATAGGAGGGCTGGCAGAGGGACGATGAAAGGCCGGGGTAAAAATAAATTGTCAATAGGCCATTGTCAATTATCCATAAAAAAACGCGGGCGCCAGCCTTTTGGGCTGCCGCTCGCGTTTTCCGTCATGTCCGCTTATTCAAGGATATACACCGTGCAGCTCCGTCTGCCGAAGTTGATGCACTGCTGATAGGTCTCGTAATACAGATCCACCTTATTGCCCCGGACGCCGGTGTCCTCCGCCACGGCCATACCGTAGACCACGCCGTCGTTGGTGACGATATACAGCTTTGAGCCAAGGGGGATGACGCTCTTGTCCACAGCCACGGTGCCCACCCGGACGAAGGTGCCGGTGGCGGTGGTGTAGTCCGCGCCGCCGTATCCGGCGGTGTAGGCGGTGGCGGTCATGGATTTGGCGCCGGAGAAGTTCAGCGTCGTGCCGGACTGCAATGTCAGTGTGCCGCTGCCGTCGGCGTTTTTGGTGACGCTGGCGATGGCGGAGCGCTCCGGCGCCACGGCGCTGTCCGCGGCGACGTCCACTGCGGTGCCGTACTCCACGATCTCATCCACTGCGGTGCTGTCCAGCTCCTCCACAAACTGGCGGGAGATCTCCTCGCCATTGGACCAGACCACCTCGTAAATGGAGGTGCGCACGCCGTCCCTGCCCGCCTGGACGACCTTTTCCGTGCCCTTTTCCATCTCGGGATTGGCTACCCGGACGGTCTCGAAGGCCACGTCCTCCGTCACCTTGTCGTAATAGGTGATGTCCTCCGCCACGGTCAGCTCCACGCCGGGGCCGGACAGGTCCACGGCGATGGTCTCCAGCGGGCCGGGGGCGATGTCCAGCCGCTTCAGCAGGGCGGAGACGCTCTCCTTCTTGCTTGTGGCGGTGATGACCTGGCCGCCGTAGCGGACGGTGACGGGCTGGCCGGAGGCCAGCATCACATCGTAGCCCTTGGCGCCGGAGGAGACGTGGACCATCTGGGAGGACAGGTCCGGGGCATTGCCCTTGCCGTCCAGCACGATGGCGGTGTCGTCCGCGCCGGTGAGGATGAACAGGGCGTCGGCCCATCCGGTGGCGGCGATGCAGGAGCACACCATCACGGCCAGCGCAAAGAGCAGCGTGCGGCGGTGTGCCCAGTGTTCATGCAGTTTTTTTCGCAGGTTCTGTGTTTTCAAAACCATACCTCCTGAATTCGGTTTTCAGGCTCCCCACAGGAGCGTTGAGCGGCTGCTTTCCAGGTTGAAAACAACTTGTAACTTTTGTTACCGGCTGAAAAACTGGAGCCAGTATACACCTGCTTCCCACTTTTGTCAAGTTTTTGAGGGCGGAAACGGATCAAAGCTCCCACTTTTGCCGAAAACAGGCGGGAAATTGGCTGGGAAAACATGTAAATTAGAAACGAAAAGGTTACAAAATAGTAACATGCGGGCGGGTGAAATCGACCGGATGCCCCCGGGGAAACCGCGCCGCAGTTTGTGAAAATTTTGTAAAAGCACTTGACTTCCGAAGGGACTGTGTTATGATGAATAAGAACTAACAAAAAATTTGTTAGGCTAAAAAATTTGTATGGTGATGTGTCGTGAAAGAACAGATCAAATGGACCGCAAACAGGATGCCCCCCAGCGAGGACCGGCAGCTGGCCATCATGTCCCTGGGCAATGTGGCGAAGGCGCGCTTCTTCCACAGCACCTTTCCCCAGTATTCCATCACGCCGCTGGCCCGGCTGGACGGCATGGCGCAATACCGGGGGCTGGG
>JAUNGH010000280.1 GCA_030524605.1 Oscillospiraceae bacterium
CGGCGATGGCGCGGGTGATGGCCTGACGGATCCACCAGGTGGCATAGGTGGAGAATTTGTAGCCCTTGGTGTAGTCGAACTTCTCCACGGCCTTGATAAGGCCCAGGTTGCCCTCCTGGATCAGATCCAGGAACAGCATGCCCCGGCCAACGTAGCGCTTGGCGATGGACACCACCAGGCGGAGATTGGCCTCCGCCAGCTTCTGCTTGGCGGTCTCGCCGCGTTTGTACGCCTTCTGCAGGGCGGCCTCTTCCTCGGGGGTGACCTCCACAGGCTCGCCGGCCTCCCGCTTTTTCTTCAGCTCCGCCAGCTTCCGCTCGGCCTCGTTTCCGTCGGACATGGCCTGGGCCAGATCCACCTCCTCATCGGGGGAGAGCAGGGGCACCTTGCCGATCTCTTTCAGATACATGCGGACGGGGTCGTCGATGGAGAAGTTGTTGACCAGTGTGTTGGGGTCCACCAGCTCCTCTTCCTCCACGTCGGCGATCTCCTCGGCGGCGGGCTCGTCATCCGGCAGGTCCGGCAGCAGGTCCTCGTCGGCGCTGATATCGATGTTCAGGGCCTCCAGAGAGTCGTAGAGCTGGTCCATCTGCTCGCTCTCCAGGTTCAGATCGTCCACGGCCTCCATCAGCTCGGCGGACTCCAGCTTGCCCTTTTTCTTGCCTTTTGCCAGCAGTTCCCGCAGCTTTTCGTTGTTGATGAGCCAGCTTGCGGCGGGCAGGGCCGCCACCTGCTTGTCGTCCAAGCGGACGATGCCGGCCTTTTTGGCCTCCTCGTCGGTCAGGACCTGGGGCGGCTCCTGAGAGGCGGCCTCCGTCTCCTTTTTCTTCGAGGACTTCTTGGCGGGCTTTGCAGCCGGCGCCTCCGTTCGGGCAGCCTTCTCCGCCTCCGCCGCGTCGGCGGCGGCCAGAAGCGCGTCTGCCTGCTGCTCCAGCTCCTCGGGAGTCAATTCCTTTTTATTAGCCATGCTGCTTTCCTCCAGTACCCTTTTTGTCTTTGTATTTTTCTGTCGCTGCCAGCAGTGGGTCGATGGCCCCGCCGGCGCGCTTGTCGGCTTCCGTCTTTACGATGCGTATGTAGTCTGCCAGGGCCTGCCGGCCGTTTTTGGCCGATTCCGGCTGTTGGCAGACGGCGGTGATGTGGTTCATCTCCTCCCGGGACAGCTCGTTGGCAAAGGCCGCCAGGGATGGGGTGCGCCCCTCCGTCCTGGCCTGCCACAGCAGGCCGAAGACCTTGCCCAGCAGGGGAGAGGAGAACTGCTCCGGAGTCAGGGGCGGCTCCTGGGGGAACAGGCTCTCGTCCGTCAAAAGCAGCCGCAGGATGCCCTCCTCCGCCCGGGCGGAGCGGAGGTTGTCATACCGCAGGGCGTGTTCCTTTGGCTGGAGCTGCGCCGCCGGGTTCAGGTCCTTCCTCAAGGCCGCCTTGTTCTCACGGGATATCCGGCGCTTGAAGGCACGCTGGACCTCCAGCTTCATGGCCTCCGGGGTGATCTTGGCAGTCTCGGCGGCGCGGGCGGTGTAGATCTCCCGCTCCACCGCGCCGGGCAGGGAGGCCAGCAGGTCGCTGATCTCCCCGCAGTAGGCGATGCGGGCTTCGTCGCTGGAGAGGTCGTATTTCCCCGCCACCTGGGCCATGCGGAACTCCACGCCGTTCTCGCTGCCGGTCAGCAGCCGCTCAAAGGCGTCCGGTCCCTGGAATTTGATGAAATCGTCGGCGTCCTGCTTGACGTACTCGCCGTCCACCAGCCGCCGGGGCAGCTGAAGGACCTTCACGGAAAATTCGGAGTTGTTCAAAATCTGCAGCGCCCGCTCCGTGGCGATCTTTCCGGCGTTGTCGTTGTCGTAGCACAGCACCAGCTCCTTGGTAAAGCGGGAGAGGAGCCGTGTCTGCTCCACCGTCAGCGCCGTGCCCATGGAGGCCACCGCGTTGTCGAACCCCGCCTGGTGCAGCGTCACGATGTCCAGGTTGCCCTCGCACAGGATGATGTTGGGCCGCTTGGTCTTCTTGGCCAGGTTCAGGCCGTACAGCACCCGCCGCTTGGAGTACACCGGCGTTTCCGAGGAGTTCATATACTTGGGCTCGGACTTGTCCAGCACCCGGCTGCCGAAGGCCACCACGTCGCCCCGGGTGTCG
>JAUNGH010000281.1 GCA_030524605.1 Oscillospiraceae bacterium
AAAGATAAAAGATAAGAGATATCTTTTATCTCTTATCTCTTCACTCTTATCTGAATGGGAGCGGAGGGTATTATGAAACCCAGAGTATACATCGACGGCAAGGAAGGGACGACAGGCCTGCAAATTTATGACCGCCTTGCCGCCCGCAGCGACATCGACCTGCTGCTGATCGACGGGGACAGGCGCAAGGACCCCATCGAGCGGAAAAAGCTGATGGACGCGGCGGACATCGTGTTTTTGTGCCTGCCTGACGCGGCGGCCATCGAGGCCGTGGGCCTCATCGAAAGCCCCACCACCCGCGTCATCGACGCCTCCACCGCCCACCGGACGGCGGCGGGATGGGATTACGGCTTTCCGGAGCTGTCCCTCACCCACCGGGCGAACATCCGGGAGAGCCGCCGGGTGGCAAACCCCGGCTGCCACGCCACGGGATTCATCTCCTGTGTCTATCCGCTGGTTGCCATGGGCGTGCTGCCCAGGGACTATCCCCTGACCTGCTGCTCCCTGACCGGCTACTCCGGCGGCGGCAAGAAGATGATCGCCCAGTACGAGGCCCCCGACAAGGGCGAGGCCCTGTACAGCCCCCGCATCTACGGCCTGAATTTGCAGCACAAGCACCTGCCGGAGATGCAGAAGATCTGCGGCCTGACCCGTCCCCCGGTGTTCTGCCCCATTGTGGACGACTATTACAAGGGCATGGCCACCACCATCTCCCTCCACAACGACCTGCTGGTCTGCGACAAGAGTGCCCGGGCGGTGTGGGAGACCCTGGCGGACTACTATCAAGATCAAACGCTGGTCAAGGTGGCCCCCTTCGGCTGGAGCGAGCCGATGATTGCCGCCAACACCATGGCGGGGAAGGACAGCCTGACCCTGATCGTCAACGGCAATGAGACCCACACCACCGTAACGGCCCTGTTCGACAATCTGGGCAAAGGCGCCAGCGGCGCGGCGGTGCAGAATATGAATTTGATGCTGGGCCTCCCGGAAACGGAAGGGCTTGCCATATAGAGTGAAGATTGAAGAGTGGAGATGCGGTATCCGCTGAAGGCGGATGATTTCAATTGTCCGGCCTCGCCGGACACAATATCCTCAATCTTCACGCTCCAATCTCAAATCTTTAAAAGAGGTAACAAGTATGCTGAACTTTATCTCCGGCGGCGTCTGCGCCGCCCAGGGCTTCAAGGCTGCGGGCATCCATGTGGGCGTCAAGACCCACGCCGCCTGGAAAAAGGACGTGGCCCTGATCGTGTCCGATGTGGACTGCGCCGCTGCGGCGGTGTTTACGAAAAACGTGGTCAAGGCCGCGCCCATCCATGTGGATAAACGACACCTGGCCGACGGGAAGGCCCGAGCCGTCATCGCCAACAGCGGCAACGCCAACGCCTGCGCCCCCCACGGCGAGGAGAACGCCCGGCGGATGTGCGCGGCGGCGGCCAAGGCCATCGGCTGCAAGGCGGAGGACGTGCTGGTGTCCTCCACCGGCGTCATCGGCCAGACCATCAACGTCCAGGCCATCGAGGCGGGCGTGCCGGAGCTGTATGCCGCGCTGGAGCGCTCCGATGAGGCCAGCGACGCGGCGGCCCACGCCATCATGACCACCGACACCGTGAAAAAAGAAGTGGCGGTGGAGACCACCGTGGGCGGCAGGACCGTGCGCATGGGCGGCATCGCCAAGGGCAGCGGCATGATCCACCCCAATATGGGCACCATGCTGTGCTTTTTGACCACGGACTGCGCCATCTCTCCCGAGATGATCCGCACCGCCCTGCTGGAGACCGTCCAGGTCAGCTTCAACCGCATCAGCGTGGACGGCGACACCTCCACCAATGACACCTGCCTGGTGCTGGCCAACGGGCTGGCGGGCAACGAGCCCATCACCGCCAAGGGGCCGGACTACGATGCGTTTCTGGAGGCTCTCCGTGCCCTGTGCGTCGCCCTTGCCAAGAAGATGGCCTCCGACGGCGAGGGGGCCAAGCACCTCATCACCTGCACCGTCGCCGGGGCGAAGGACGAGGCCCAGGCCGAGACCGTCGCCAAGTCCGTCATCTCCTCCACCCTGACCAAGGCCGCCGTCTTCGGCGCCGACGCCAACTGGGGCCGGGTCCTGTGCGCCATGGGCTACTCCGGCG